>DATLYR010000037.1 GCA_035574475.1 Nevskiales bacterium
CGGGCAGTGCACCCGCGGCGGAAGCCGAGCCTGCCGCAGAACCCGCGCCGAGGCCGGCGCGGCGCGCGGCGCGCACCCAGGGCACGATACCGGGCAGCCCGGTGGCGCAGCCCGCCGCCGGCCGCGACCCGTGGTGGATCAAATCCAGCAGCAGTGATGCCGACGCGCTGGTGCTGACCTACGCCGGGCACTTCAAGTCCTCCGACGGCAGCCAGAGCGGCATCGCGCTGATGTTCTCCGGCCGCTTCGACAGCCAGACCGACTTCAGCGCCATTTCGATTTCCGGCGGCACGGTTCCGGGCAACTGGCGGCTGGGCGTGAATCGCGGCCTGATCTACCTGCCGGGCGTGCCGAGCGGCAGCTACACGGTGACGGTGAAGTCTGGATTCAGGGATGCCGACGGCAAGACCTTGAAGACCGAGGTGTCAGGGCCCGTCGACGTACCCTGACCCGCAAGGCCCTCCACCCAGGCCGGCAAGGCGACGCCTTGCCGGCCTTTGTTATTCCGGCCCTGCCCCGGCCGGAAGGTATAATGCGCAAATGCACCCGCGTCGTATCTGCGTTGCGCCGATGATGGACTGGACCGATCGCCACGATCGGTACTTCCTGCGCCTGATCACGCGCCACGCCCGCCTCTACACCGAGATGGTCACCGCCGATGCCCTGCTGCACGGCGACCGTGACCGGCTGCTGCGCTTCGATGCAGCGGAGCGTCCCCTGGCTCTGCAGCTCGGCGGCAGCGACCCGCAGAAGCTCGCGCGCTGCGCCCGGATCGCGGCGGACTGGGGCTACGACGAGGTCAACCTGAATGTCGGCTGCCCCAGCGACCGCGTACAGTCCGGCCGCTTTGGCGCCTGCCTGATGGCCGAGCCCGCGCTCGTCGCCGAGTGTGTGGCCGCGATGCAGGCCGCGACCTCACTGCCCGTCACCGTCAAGACCCGTCTCGGCATCGATGAACTCGACCAGTACGCGCACCTGCATGGCTTCGTCACAACGGTGGCGCAGGCCGGTTGCCGGGTCTTCATCATCCATGCCCGCAAGGCCTGGCTGCAGGGCCTGAGCCCCAGGGAAAACCGCGAGATCCCGCCGCTGCACTACGACCGCGTGTACCGGCTCAAGCAGGACTTCCCGGAACTGGAGATCGTGCTGAACGGCGGCGTGACCACGCTGGACGAGGCTGCCGGCCATCTCGAGCAGGTGGACGGCGTCATGCTCGGCCGCGCCGCTTACCAGAACCCCTATCTGCTGGCCGGGGTGGACGCCCGTTTCTACGGCGATCCGGCCGCCGCGCCGACGCGGCTGGAGATCGTCGAACGGCTCCTGCCCTATGTCGAGCGCGAACTGGCTCGCGGGACCGCGCTCAAGCACATTGCCCGTCACATCCTGGGCCTGTTCCAGGGCCAGCCACGCGCACGCGCCTGGCGCCGCCACCTGGCCGAGCACGCGCACCGCGCCGGCGCCGGCGTGGAGGTGCTGCAGGCCGCGCTGGCCTGCGTGCAGCCCGCCCTGGACGCCGCCGCCTGACCCCAATCTACCCGGACCCCGACAGCATGCCCAGGATCCGCATCAGCACCCGCCTCGGCCAGATCACGCTCAGCCTCGACGCGACCAAGGCCGCCAGCACGACGGCCAACTTTCTGGAATACGCGCGCAGCGGCTTTTACGTCGGCACCTTGTTCCACCGCGTGATCCCCGGTTTCATGATCCAGGGTGGCGGGCTGACCCGCGGGCTGAAGCCCAAGGCAACCCGCAGACCGATCCGCAACGAGGCCGATAACGGGCTCAAGAACCTGCGCGGCAGCATCGCCATGGCCCGCACCAGCGACCCGCACTCCGCCACGGCGCAGTTCTTCATCAACCTCAAGGACAACGATTTCCTCGATTACCGCTCGCCCGACGCGCGCGGCTGGGGCTACTGCGTGTTCGGCCAGGTGACCGAGGGCATGGACGTGGTCGATGCCATCGCCGCGGTCGAGACCGGCCGCATGGGCATGCACGCGGACGTACCCAAGCAGGACATCACGATCGACCAGGTGGAGATCCTCGAGGACTGAGCCGGGCACCGCATGCCGACGCTGTTCATCTCCGACCTGCACCTAGAGCCTGCGCGCCCGCAGCTCACTCGGATCTTCCTGGGATTCCTGGCCGGTCCGGCGCGCAGTGCCAACGCCGTCTATATCATGGGCGACCTGTTCGACCTGTGGATCGGCGATGATGCCAACATGGCGTTGTACCCGCGGGAAATCGCCGGCATGCGTGCGCTGAGCGATGCCGGCGTACCGCTGTACCTGATGCACGGCAACCGGGATTTCCTGATCGGCGAGGCTTTCCTGGAGGCCACCGGCGGCAGGCTGCTCAAGGATCCTACCGTCATCGACCTGCATGGCACGCCGACCGTGCTGTCGCACGGCGACATGCTGTGCACGGACGACGTCGCGCACATGAAGGGCCGCCGCGAATGGCTGGACCCGGCGCGGCAGGCCGCGTTCCTGGCGCAGCCGCCGGCGGTGCGCGAGAAGATCGCACGTCAGCTGCGCATGGAAAGCAGCTACAACAAGACCCTGAAAGCCGCCGAGATCATGGACGTGACCCAGCAGGCGGTCGAGGATCTGCTACGCCAGCACGGCGTGCGCCAACTGATCCATGGCCATACGCACCGGCCGGCCATCCATGACTTCCGGCTCGATGGCGCACCGGCCCGGCGCATCGTGCTCTCGGACTGGCACGATGACCGCGGCAGCATGCTGGTCTGCGACGCCTCCGGTTGCCGGCTTCAGGATCTGGAATGAAGAATGGACCGAATTACAGGATTTAGATTAACCGGCGAGTTTCCCCCCTGAGAATCTCAGCCTGCCGATCCTGTTGATCCCGTTACCGTCTCGATCGCCTCAACCAGCGCTCAAGCCTCGCTCGAGGTCGGCGATGATGTCCTCGACGTTCTCGAGCCCCACCGCCACGCGCAGCAGTCCTTCGGTGATGCCCGCCGCGGCGCGGTCCTCCGCGGTGATGCGGCTGTGCGTGGTCGTGGCCGGATGGGTGATGGTGCTGCGTGTGTCGCCCAGGTTGGCGGTGATCGAAATCATGCGCGTGGCATCGATCACCCGCCAGGCCGCCTCGCGCCCGCCCCGGATCTCGAACGATACGATGCCGCCGAAGGCCGACTGCTGCCGCCGCGCCAGCGCATGCTGGGGGTGATCCGGCAGACCGGGGTAGAACACGCGTGCCACCGCCGGCTGCTGCGCCAGCCATTCGGCCAGCCGCAGTGCATTGGCGCTATGCGCCTTCATACGCAGGTCGAGCGTCTCCAGGCCCTTGAGGAAGACCCAGGCATTGAAAGGACTCAGGCTGGGGCCGGCGGTGCGCAGAAAACCGAACACCTTCTCGCCTACCGTCTGCGCATCGCCCACCACGGCGCCGCCGATGCAGCGCCCCTGGCCGTCGATGTACTTGGTGGCCGAATGGATCACGATGTGCGCACCCAGCGCCAGTGGCCGCTGCAGCGCCGGCGTGCAGAAGCAATTGTCCACCACCAGCAGACAGTCGTGCTCGCGCGCGATCGCGGCCAGAGCGGCGATGTCGGCCACGTCCGTCAGCGGATTGGACGGCGTTTCCAGGAACAGCAGCTTCGTCTTCGGCGTGATCGCCGCCCGCCAGGCGTCGAGATCCGTCAGCGGCACATAGCGGGTGTCTATGCCGAAGGGCTTCAGGTAGTTGTTGAACAGGCTGATGCTCGGCCCGAACAATCCGCTGGAAGCGACGATGTGGTCGCCGCTCTTCAGCAGTGACATGCAAGTCGCCAGGATCGCGGCCATGCCGGAGGCCGTGCCGACGCAGGCTTCGCCGCCCTCGAGCGCCGCCAGCCGCCGCTCGAAGGCCTGCACCGTCGGGTTGGTGAAGCGCGAGTAGATATTACCCTTTGACTGCCCGCTGAAGCGCGCCGCTGCCTCGGCGGCGCTGGCGGCGACGAAGCTCGAGGTGGCATAGATCGGCGCCGAGTGCTCGCCTTCCGCCCCCGGCACAAGGCCGGCGCGGATGCCCAGCGTGGCGAAGCCCCAGTCAGGAATGTCGTCGGTGCTGCTCATGGCCTGTACCCGTCGGTGTGAACCCAGCGGGCACAAAAAAACCCGCGCTCGGCGCGAACGCAGGCCTGCTCCGTTTTAGCTGTATTTTGAACCCGTCCGGAGACAGGTTCGACGCCCGCAAGCAGGACAAATCGGCGCACCGGAAGCGCGAAGGCTAAGCCCCGCTCCCCGGGCTGTCAAGCACACTCAATCGTCGTCGCGCGCTTCCGCCAGTTCGTCGGCGATGTCCCCGGCCGCGTCCTCGCAGGCATCGGCCAGCGAGCTGCCCCACTCGTGGTCCACCAGCGACCAGATACGCCCGGCGGAGCCGTTGACCTCTACGGCGTAGCTCAGCTGGACCTTGCCGATATCCATGCGCCGGCCCTGGGTGATGGTCACGGGATTGCCGGTGAACACGAGCTCGGCGTCGGCCTTGGCGCGGTCCTTCACCACCGTGAATTCCTCTTCTTCCAGCGTCTGGACCAGCGCCAGCCGACACAGGCTGGCGACATTGTCCGGCGTCCCTTTGATGCTGAGCACGAGGTTGCGGACCTTGGCCACGGGGTTGACCACAGCTTCCTCGGCCTGGGCTGGCATCAGCGCTGGCAGGCAGGCGATTCCCAGACCGGCACCCAGTATGAACGCGCGGATCTCCATGGCTCGACTCCCCCCGCAGATGATCGTGATTTTCACAGATATTTACAGCAGCCCGTGCAAGTTGCAAGCCGGAGAGGCTAACGGACGTTGTAGATCTCGACCGGTGCGCGGTCGCCCTGGCGGCGGCGCGCCTCCTTGGCGGCGTCGGAGCGGAACAGCTCGAGCTGCTGCAGGTATTCCTCGCTGACGTCGTCGGTCACGTAGCGCCCGGTGAACACCGAATCCTCGAAGCGCTCGATCTGCGGGTTGCCCGCACGGACTGCCTGGATGAGGTCATCGAGATCCTGGTAGATGAGACGGTCGGCGCCGATCAGCTTGCCGACCTGCTCCTCGCTGCGGCCGTGGGCGATGAGCTCCGAGGCCGTCGGCATGTCGATGCCGTACACGTTCGGGTAGCGTACCGGCGGCGCAGCCGAGGCGAAGTAAACCTTGTTGGCCCCGGCGTCGCGCGCCATTTGGATGATCTCCTGCGAGGTAGTGCCGCGCACGATCGAATCGTCCACCAGCAGCACGTTCTTGCCCTGGAACTCCAGGTCGATGGGATTGAGCTTCTGCCGCACCGACTTCTTGCGTTGCTGCTGGCCCGGCATGATGAATGTGCGACCGATGTAGCGGTTCTTGATGAAGCCCTCGCGGTACTTGACACCCAGCTGGCTGGCCAGCTCGACCGCCGCCGTGCGGCTGGTGTCCGGGATGGGGATGACCACGTCGATGTCGTGGTCCGGCCAGTCACGCAGGATTTTCTCGGCCAGCTTGGTGCCCATGCGCAGGCGCGCCTTGTACACATAGACCTGGTCGATCACCGAGTCGGGCCGCGCCAGGTACACGTGCTCGAAGATGCAGGGCGACAGTACCGGGTGCTCGGCGCACTGGCGCACGTGCAGCTTGCCGTCGAGGGTCGCGTACACCGCCTCGCCGGGCTGGATATCCGAGATCAGCTCGAAGCCCAGCGCGTCCAGGGCCACACTCTCCGACGCGATCATGTAGTCAACGCCCTGCGAAGTCTCGCGGCGGCCATAGACCACCGGCCGGATGCCGTAGGGGTCGCGGAAGGCGACGATGCCGTAGCCGGTGATCATGGCCACCACCGCATAAGCGCCGCGGCAGCGCTGGTGGACGGCGGAAACGGCCTCGAAGATGTCGTGCTCGGTCAGACGCAGTTTGCCGCGGCGCATCAGCTCATGGGCGAAGACGTTGAGCAGCACCTCCGAGTCGGAGTCGGTATTGAGGTGGCGCCGGTCGGCCAGGAACAGCTCGTCCTTGAGCCGCTGGGCGTTGGTCAGGTTGCCGTTATGCGACAGGCAGATGCCGTAAGGCGTGTTCACGTAAAAGGGCTGGGCTTCTGCCGAGTTCGAGCAACCGGCGGTCGGGTAGCGGACGTGGCCGACGCCGATATTGCCGCGCAACATCAGCATGTGTTCGTTGCTGAATACGTCGCGCACCAGGCCGTTTTCCTTGCGCAGGTGCAGGCGCCCGTTCTCGCTGGTGACGATGCCGGCCGCATCCTGGCCGCGGTGCTGCAGCACGGTCAATGCGTCATAGATCTCCTGGTTGACCGGGCTGTGGGAAACGATGCCGACGATGCCGCACATGGCTCAAGCCCCTTCCTGCGCCGGCGGTGGTCCGAACTGGAAGTGCTTGGCGTACTCGGCCGGCAGCAGACCCCTCACCCACACGGCGTAGGGCTGCAGCTGCGGGATCAGGCGCGACTCGTGCCACCAGGGGTCCTGGGTCACCGGCGTGAGCGCAGCCAACAGCATCAGCAGAATCACCAGCACCGCGCCCCGTATCACGCCGAACACGCCACCGATGACGCGATCGGTGCCGGCCAGGCCGCTGCCACTGACCAGCCTGCCGACCAGGAAATTGACCAGTCCACCCAGTAACAGCACCAGTACGAACAACCCGGTACCGGTGACGGCCTTGCGCAGCGAGGGGGTTTCGATGCTGGACTCCAGTAACAGGCTGGCCGGGTCGGTGAAATGGATCGCCACTACGAAAGCGACGACCCAGCTCAGGATCGAGATGACCTCGCGGAAGAAACCGCGGAACAGCCCGACGACTGCGGAGACGAGGACGATGCCGATTATGAGCCAGTCAACCCAAAGCATCGGGAAGGTGATCCTTCAGTCCTGCGCGTGGGCGCATTTTATCAGACCCCCGCATGCAGCCGGTAGGGACGGTTTCACCCATTCGCCACGACTTTCACGTCCAGCCGCAGCTGTTCGCGCAGACGCTGCGCCGCTTCGCGGGCGGCGTCCTGCTCCGTGTAGGGTCCCGCCCGCACCCGGAAGAGGGGCGGGTTCTCGTCGGCGTTGCGGTAGACGAAGGCCGGGTAGCCCATTTCCTTCAGCCGCTTGAGCAGGCCATCGGCGTTCTGGCGCGAGGCAAAGCTGCCGACCTGCACCGACCAGCCGACATCCGGCACGACGGCCGTTGCGACGGGCGCCGGTTTCGGCTCCGCGGCGGGCTTGGGCTTGCTGGCCGGCGCCGGCTTCCCGCCGTCCTTGCCAGCGGCGGGCTTTTCCGCCGGCCCGGGCAGCAGCGTGCCGATCGGCGGATCCTGGGCCAGGATTTCCTGCGGCGGCTGCTCGGGCACGGCGGGGACCTCGATGGCATAGGTGCGCACGTCCGCGAGGTCGGATTCCTGCGCCGGCGGAACTCCCGGCTCGGGTTCCGCACGGAAGAACAGGACGGCGAAGCCGAGCGCCAGCGCGGCCAGTACCGCGCCACCCACCAGCCGGCGTTTGGTCATGTCGTTCATGCTGCAATCCTGAGCACAGCCTCAACGGTATGGAACGAGCCGAATGCCACGATCCGGTCGTCCGGCCCGGCATCGTGGCGCGCAGCCGCAAAGGCAGCCGCGATATCCTGATGCAGGTGCACCGCGCCGCGCAGCCGGCCGAGCCTGCTCGCCAGCGCCTGTGCGCTCTGCCCGCGCCCCGCGACTTCCAGGCCGCCAAGGTACCACGCGTGCACCTGGGCATCCATGATGCGCGCCACTTCGGCGGCAGGCTTGTCGTTCAGCATGCCGAGCACCGCCAGCGTGCGGCCCCGGCCGGGCAATGCCGCCAGGTTCGCGGCCAAGACCCCGCAGGCTTCGGCATTGTGCGCCACGTCCAGGATGACCGGCACCCTGCCCGGCAGGACCTGGAAGCGGCCCGGCAGCCGCGCCGCGCGCAGGCCCGCGCGGACGGCCTCATCAGACACCGGCAGCCGCGCGCTGAGCAGCCTGAGCGCAGCGACACAGGCGGCAGCGTTGTCGAGCTGCACGGCGCCGCGCAGTGCCGGCAACGGCAGGCGCTCCAACGTGGCATCCCAGCCTTGCCAGCGCCAAGTGCCCTCATCCTCGCAGTGCCTGAAATCCTGTTCCAGGCGGTACAAGCGGGTGCCCAGTGCATCGGCCTGTTGCTGCAGGCTGCGCGGCGGTGAGGGATCGCCGCACACCGCCGGACGGCCGGAACGGAAGATCCCGGCCTTCTCGCGCGCGATGCTTTCGCGATCCGGCCCCAGCCACTCGGTGTGGTCGAGACCGATGGAACTGATCAGGGCCACGTCGGCATCCACCAGATTGACGGCATCCAGCCGCCCGCCCAATCCGACTTCGAGGATGACGGCCTCTGGCGATGCGTCCTGGAATAGCAACAGCGCCGCCAGCGTGCCGAACTCGAAATACGTCAGCGGCATCTCGCCACGTGCCGCCTCGATGCGCTCGAATGCCGCGCACAGCTCGGTGTCCGTGGCCTGCCGGCCGGCGATGCGGACACGCTCGTTGTAGCGCAGCAGATGCGGTGAGGTATACGCGCAAACCCGGTAACCCTGTGCCGAAAGCATGGCCTCGAGATAGGCGACGCAGGAACCCTTGCCGTTGGTGCCGCCCACCGTGACGACCGGGCAGCGGAACGGTGACAGCGACAGGCGCCCGGCCACCGCGCGCATGCGCTCGAGGCCCAGCGCAATCCCGCGCGGATTCAGCCCCTCCTGCCAGCGCAGCCAGTCGGCAAGCGTGCGCAAGACGGGAACGGGGAAGAGATCAGGCAGCGGGCGGGCTGGCCGGCTGGCGCATGAGCATGGCCAGCAGACGGTACACGCGCTCGCGCAGCTCGCGGCGATCGACGATCATGTCGATGGCGCCGTGCTCGAGCAGGAACTCGGAACGCTGGAAGCCTTCCGGCAGCTTCTGACGCACGGTCTGCTCGATGACCCGCGGACCGGCGAAGCCGATCAGGGCCTTCGGTTCGGCGATGTTGATGTCGCCCAGCATCGCCAGGCTGGCGCTCACGCCACCCATGGTGGAATTGGTCATCACGGAGATGAACGGCAGCCCACGTTCCGCGAGGCGCGCGAGCGCCGCGCTGGTGCGTGCCATCTGCATCAGCGAGAACAGGCTCTCCTGCATGCGCGCGCCGCCGGAGGCGGTAAAGCAGACCAGCGGCAGCCCGTGGGCGATGCAGGTATTGACCGCGCGCACGAACTTCTCGCCCACGACCGAGCCCATCGAGCCGCCCATGAAACCGAATTCGAACGCGGCCACGACCACACCGAGGCCGTTGACCCTGCCCTGCACGACCACCAGAGCGTCTTTCTCATTGGTGTCCTTCTGCGCCTGGCTGAGACGGTCCTTGTATTTCTTGGTGTCGCGGAACTTGAGCATGTCGACCGCCTCCAGCGAGGGGGCGATCTCCACGCGACCTTCGCGGTCCAGAAAGCTGTCGATGCGCGCGCGCGCGCCAAGATAATGATGGGTGCCGCACTTGGGGCAGACGTTCAGCGTGCGCTCCAGCTCCGCGCGGTACAGTACGGCGGCGCAGCCTTCGCACTTGGTCCACAACCCTTCCGGGATCGAGCGCTTGTCCGCCGAGTCCGTGCGAATCTGCGAGGGCATCACTTTCTGCAGCCAGCTCATGGGGGGTCCCTGCCTTCAGCCTGCCGCCCTATTGTATGACTATTTGGCCGCCGGTTTGCGCAGGTCTGCCGGCAGGCCCTCATCCAGCGCCCGGCGCATGTCGCCCAGTGCCTGTGACACCGACTGCCGCAGGGCCGCTTCGTCCCGCCCCGGCTGACCGATCAGCGACACCAGCGCGCTGCCGACCACGACCGCGTCCGCCACCGCACCGACGCGGGCCGCAGACTCGGCGTCGCGGATACCGAAGCCGACCGCCACCGGTAACCGAGTGTGCCGCCGCAGCTGCTGGAGCTTGCCGGCCACCTCGGCGACATCCAGGCGGTCGGCGCCGGTGACGCCCTTGAACGACACGTAGTACAAGTAACCGCTGGCCAGGCGCGCGATCTCATCCATGCGCGCCTCCGTGGTGGTGGGCGCCACCAGATAGATACTGTCCAGCCTCCGGGCACGCAGCAGCGGCAGCAGGATTTCGGATTCCTCGGGCATCAGATCCACCACGAGGACGCCGTCCACACCGGCCGCCTGCGCCGCCGCCGCGAACTCGGCATAGCCCATGGCCTCGATCGGATTCAGGTAGCCCATCAGGACGACCGGCGTGCGCGTATCCTGTCGCCGGAATTCCCGCACCATCTCCAGGATCCCGCGCAGGCTGACGCCCTGTGCCAGCGCGCGCTCGCAGGCGGCCTGGATCACCGGGCCATCGGCCATCGGATCGGAGAACGGTACGCCGAGCTCGAGGATGTCGGCGCCGGCCGCCACCAGCGCCTGCATCAGCGGCACGGTCGCGCGCGGGTGGGGGTCGCCGGCGGTGATGTAGGGAATCAGCAGCTTGCGGCCCGCCGCCTGCGCCTGCGCGAAGGTCTGCGCGATGCGGCTCATAGCTGGATGCCCTCCAGCGCGGCGACCGTGTTGATGTCCTTGTCGCCGCGCCCCGAGAGACAGACCAGCAGGATCTGGTCGCGGCGCATCCGCGGCGCCTGCTTACAGGCCTGGGCGATGGCATGCGCCGATTCCAGCGCCGGGATGATGCCCTCCACCCGCGTCAGCGTGTGGAAACCCTGCAGCGCCTCGTCGTCGTTGATGGCGACGTACTGTACGCGGCCGCTGTCCTTGAGCCAGGCGTGCTCGGGCCCCACGCCCGGGTAATCCAGGCCGGCGGAGATCGAATGCGTGGCGATGATCTGGCCGTTCTCGTCCTGCATCACGTAGGTGCGGTTGCCGTGCAGTACGCCCGGCCGTCCAGCGGTCAACGGTGCCGCGTGATGGCCGGTGGCGACGCCCTTTCCGCCCGCCTCCACGCCGACCATGGCCACCGAGGCATCGGCCAGGAAGGGATGGAACAGGCCGATGGCATTGGAGCCGCCGCCCACACAGGCGATCAGCGCATCCGGCAGCCGGCCGGCCTGCTCCAGGATCTGCGCGCGTGCCTCGCGCCCGATCACGCTCTGGAAGTCGCGCACCATCTGCGGGTAGGGATGCGGGCCGGCCACGGTGCCGATGATGTAGAAGGTGTCATCCACGTTCGTGACCCAGTCGCGCAGGGCCTCGTTGAGGGCATCCTTGAGGGTCTTCGAGCCGGAATGCACCGGCACCACCTCGGCGCCGAGCAGCTTCATGCGGAACACGTTCGGCGCCTGGCGCTGGATGTCCTCGGCGCCCATGTACACCACACACTTCAGGCCCAGGCGTGCCGCCACCGTGGCGGTGGCCACGCCATGCTGGCCGGCGCCGGTCTCGGCGATGATGCGGGTCTTGCCCATACGGCTGGCGAGCAGCGCCTGGCCGACGGTGTTGTTGATCTTGTGCGCGCCGGTGTGGTTGAGGTCTTCGCGCTTGAGATAGATCTGCGCGCCGCCGAGCTTCCGGCTCAGGCGCTCGGCGTGATACAGCGGCGACGGCCGGCCGACGTAGTGCTTCAGATCGGCGTCCAGCTCGGCCAGGAACTGCGGGTCCTGGCGCAGCCGCTCGTAGGCCTCGGTCAGCTGCGCCAGCGGCTGCATCAGGGTTTCCGCCACGAAGCGGCCGCCATAGGGGCCGAAATGGCCGCGCGCGTCGGGCAGCGTCTGCCCGGCCGCTGCCGGCTTACTCGAGATCGCCACGCTGCACTCCTTTCACGAACGCCTGCATCAGGCCAGCATCCTTGATGCCGGGCGAGGATTCCACGCCGCTGCTCACGTCCACCGCATAGGGCCGCACCCGGCGCACGGCTTCCGCCACATTGTCCGGCGTCAGGCCCCCGGCCAGGATCAGCGGTGCCGAAAGTCCGGCGGGCACGCGCGTCCAGTCGAATGCCCGGCCTGAGCCGCCCGCCGCGCCGGGCGCGTGGCTGTCGAGCAGGAAGCCCGCGGCGGTCGGGTACTGTGCGGCATAGGCCGCGGGTTCCACCCCGCCCATCGGGATGGTCTTGAGGTAAGGCAGGCCGAACGCGGCACAGAAATCCGCCGGCTCGCGGCCGTGGAACTGCAACAGGTCGGGCCGCAGCTGCTGCGCCACCGCCCTGACCTCGGCCGCCTCGGCGTCCATGAATACCGCCACGGCGGCCATGAATGGGGGCAAGGCACGCCGGATCGAAACCGCCTGATCCACAGGCAGATAGCGCGGGCTCTTGCGGTAAAACATCAGGCCAATCGCATGCGCGCCCGCGGCCGCCGCCTGCCAGGCATCGTCCCGGCGGGTGATCCCGCAGATCTTGATTCGGGTGGGCATGGGCGGCTGACCGCAGGTGCGGAAACGACGGAAAATTCTAGCAAATCACGCCGCGCTCAGGGCGGCGGGGCAAAGCCCTGCGAGTGGGGCACCGGCAGGCCGAAGGTGGCGTCGTAGCGCACCGCCAAGAAATACAGCCCCTCGGGCGCGGCGGTTACGCCACCCAGGCGACGATCGCGGCCTTCCAGCACCTGGCGTGTCCAGTCCACCGGCTGGTCGCCGCGGCCGATGGCGATCAGCACGCCGGCGATGTTGCGCACCATGTGGTGCAGAAAGGCATTGGCCTCCACTTCGATCGCCACCCACTCGTCCTGGCGGGTCACGGCGATCTCCAGGACATTGCGCTTGGGCGAGCGGGATTGGCACTCGGCGGCACGATAGGCGCTGAAATCGTGTTCACCCAGCAGGTATTGCGCGGCTGCATGCATGCGCTGCGCGTCCAGCGGATGGGTGCACCAGGCGGCGCGGTGCGCATACAGGCCGGAACGGCTGCGGCTGTTGTGGATCAGGTAGCGGTAACGGCGCGCACGCGCACTGTAGCGGGCATGGAAATCCGCCGGCACCGCCCGCACCCAGCGCAGGCTGATATCCGCGGGCAGATGGCTGTTGGTGCCCAGCAGCCAGGCGTCCAGGGGGCGCTCGACCTCGACATCGAAATGGATCACCTGCCCCAGGGCGTGGACGCCCGCATCGGTTCGGCCGGCGCAAATGGTGCTTACCGGCCGGTCGGCGATGCGCGAGAGAGCCTGCTCGACCACGTTCTGCACGCCCACGGCATGCCCCTGGGCCTGCCAGCCGGCATAGGCCGTGCCCTCGTACTCGAGACCTGCCGCCAGACGCATGCATGAGGCCGCTTGCATGAAGATGGAGAATGGACGCGAAGATACGGGCCGGCCGAAGCCGGCAGAGTCAGCCTGTGCCGATCCGACTCAGCAATTCCTGGGCTTCCTGTTTCTGGGCGGCATTGCCCTGGGCGATGACTTCCTGGAGCAGGGACTGAGCCATGGCCGGCTCGCCCATATCGAGGTAGGCGCGCGCCAGATCCAGCCGCGTGTCTGCCTGCCCCTCGCCGCTTTCGAGCGCCGGAGACAGCAGCTCGTCGATCGCGACTTCTCCCGCCTGACTGGCTGCAGGTGCGCTGCCGACCTCATCCGAGCTGACATCGAAGTCCGACAGATCGAGGTCGAGCCCGCCGTCGGCAGGTGCGGCGGCAGTCGCCGGCTGGCTGCCGCCAGCCGCGGCGGGGGTGTCGAGCTTGAAATCCTCGAGATTGAAATCCAGCGTGTTGCCCATGTCCGCGGCGGGTGCAGCAGCGATGGGCGTGGATGGCGCGGGCTTGGCGCTGCCCGTATCTCCGACGCCGAGCTCGAACCCCGACAGGTCGAGATCCAGCGAAGCCGGCGCCTCGCTGCCCGCCGGGGCGGCGGGCTTGGGCGGGGCGGCCGGTGTTGCCGTTGCCTGCGCGCCGCCCAGTATCGACGAGATATCGAGGTCGGCCGTGCCCGTACCCAAGCTGTCGCCGGCGCCTGCGGCGCCGGAGAACAGGCTGGAATCCGGGCACAGCTGGCGCCCCATGATGCAGGCCTTCTCCCAGTCCGGATCCGAGCTGCCCGGAACCAGCGTGCGCAGCTTGCGCGCCTGTGCCTCGAACTCCCGGGCCATGTTGGCCGAGAAGTAGACTTCGAGCAGCTTCAGGTGCAGGTCCTTGCGCTCGGGCGACTTGGCCAGCGGATCCTGCAGCAGTCGCGCCGCCTCGTCGTACAGGCCGTATGCGATATGGATGTCCACCTCGCCGAGTACGTCCGCATAGGGATCGCTCGCAGCCGGCGCCGGCGTTTCCACCATCTCCGGCATGGCGGGTGCGGGCTGCGG
>DATLYR010000038.1 GCA_035574475.1 Nevskiales bacterium
CTGCCGGGCCTGTCGCCGGATTCATCCGACCCGCCGAACAGCGACTTGTACCAGGGCGTGTCGGGCGGCTCGGCCTGGCTGTGTGCCTCGGCGGCCTCGGCGCGGCGCTCCGCAGCGCGATCCAGGCCGCGGGTGGCGCCGGGGTCGGGGTGCCGGTTGCTGGCGGCCGGGGCCTGCGGGGCGGAGGCCCCGCTGTCGCGGCGCTGCTTCTCGGCATCCGAACGGATGATGATCTGCACGCCGCCGGCCTCCTGGCGTCGGGCGGGCTCGGCGGCGGCCTCGTCCGTGGCGGGGGCGGCGGCCAGGCTCGTGCTGGCGAGTCCCAGCAGCATCGCCGCCAGCGCCGGTGTCATTTGCTTCATGCGCATGTTCCGATACCCTTGCGGAATCGCCGGTCCAGTATAGAGCCGCGGCGGGCCACCGGCGTCAAGCGCAGGGAGTCTTCAGGAATGCAGGTTGAAACCCGGGCCTCGGTGATGGTGCCGGCGGACGCGGCGCGCGCCTTCGCGCTGGCCACCGACCTTGAGAATTTCCACCGCTATTTCAGGGGCAGCGGACCGATCCCGGCCGTGAACAAGGTGGTGTGGCATCCGGGCGCGCGGCCGGTGCCGGGCGCGCGGCGCGACGTGCACAATTCCGACGGCTCGGTGATCCTGGAAGAGCTGCAGGAACTGGATCCGCCGCGGCGCCACCGCTACCGGCTGCTGGGCGGCTTCAAGCCGCCGTTCTCGTGGCTGGTCGAGTACGCGGAGGGCGACTGGCATTTCACGCCGCAGGACGGCGGTACCCGCATCGACTGGGACTACGCCTTCGTCCTGCGCACGCCGCTGGCCCTGCCGGCGGTGGCGCCGGTGGTGAAGCTGTTCTTCCGCCGCGCGATGCAGGACTGCCTTGACGCCATGCGCGCCGCGCTGGTCAGCGGATGATGCCGATCACGCCGACGGCGATCAGGTAGGCGGCGACGATATAGTTGAGCAGCTGCGGCCGCACCAGGATCGCCACGCCGGCGATGATGGAAATGAGCGGCACCAGTTCGATGTGCAGGGTCATGTTCGGTCCTCGTCTTCAATCACCGGAAACGGCATCATGGTATTCGAAGAAGTGCTGGAGTTGCGCCGCCGGCCCGAGGAGGCGCTGAACTTCGTCGGCGACTTCCGCAACCTGCTGTTGTGGGACCCGAGCTGCCGCGCAGCGCGCATGACGCAGGGCGACGGCCTGGCGGCGGGCAGCCGCTTCCACGTCGTGATCCGCTTCGCCGGGCGCGACATCCCCATGGACTACGCGGTGCGCGAATACGAACCCGGCCGGCGCGTGGTGCTCGAAGGCCGCTCGGACCGCGCGCGTGCGGTCGATACCCTGACCGCCGAGCCGCGTGTCAATGGCTGCCGCCTGACCTACCGTGCCGAGATCGTGGTGGACGGCGCCGGCCGACTGATGGATGTCGCCATGACGCTGCTGTTTACGCCCACCGTGCGGCGCGGCATGGCCAATCTGCGCCGCCTGCTGGGCTGACCCGGCAGGCTACTTGCGCCGGCCGCCGACGACCACCAGTACGATGCCCGCGGCCAGCGCCAGCCCGCCGGCCAGCTTGACCGGGATGGTTTTTTCTTCCTTGGTCTTGGCCTCGAGATCGCCGAGCTTGAAGACGGTTTTTTCCTCTTCGTAGCTGAACACGCCGAGCGCCAGGCCGGCGGCGCCGGCGACGATGAGCAGGATGCCGATGAGCGTGAGCGGTTTCATGGTGCTTTCCCCTTTCCAGATGGCCGCAAGGCTTTTATTGTTAGCCGGTCCATCATAACCATAGAGCGTCCCCGGTGCGCGAGGAGTCCGCCATGTCTTCAACGATGATGAACTTTCCGCTGACGCTGATCCCGATCCTGGAGCGCGCGGGGCAGGTGTTCCCCGAGGTCGAGATCGTCACCCGCCGGCCGGACAAGTCGCTGCACCGGCACACTTATGCCGATTTCTACCGCCGTGCCCGTGCGCTGGCGGAAGTCCTGGTCAAGCTGGGTCTCAAGAAGGGCGAGCGCGTCGGCACACTCATGTGGAACCACTACGCGCACCTGGAGGCCTATTTCGGTATCCCGGCCGCGGGCGGCGTACTGCATACGCTCAACCTGCGCCTGTTCCCGGAGGACATCGCCTGGATCGCCAACCACGCCGAGGACCGCTTCCTGATCGTGGACGACGTGCTGCTGCCGCTGTACGAGAAGTTCAAGGACCAGGTGAAGTTCGAGAAGGTGATCGTGTTCCCCTTTTCGGGCAAACCCGTGCCGGGCGGCTACGCGGACTACGAGCAGTTGCTGGCCCAGGCCACCGGCAAGTTCGAGTATCCGAAGCTGGACGAGTACGACGGCGCCGGCATGTGCTACACCTCGGGCACCACCGGCAAGCCCAAGGGTGTGCTGTACTCGCACCGCTCTTCCGTGCTGCATGCCTTTGGTATCGCCTTGCCGGATGCCGCCGGCCTGTCCATGCGCGACAGCGTGGTGCCGGTGGTGCCGATGTTCCATGCCAACGCCTGGGGCCTGCCGTATTCGGCCACGATGATGGGCAGCAAGCAGGTCATGCCGGGGCCGCACCTCGACGCCGAAAGCCTGCTCGACCTGTTCGAAAAGGAAAAGGTCACGCTGGCCGCCGGCGTGCCGACCATCTGGATGGGTGTATTGGCCGCGCTGGAAAAGGAACCGCAGCGCTGGAAGCTGGCCGGCATGCGCATGACGGTCGGCGGCAGCGCGGTGCCGGAGTCCATGATGCGCGGCTTCGACAAGCACGGCCTGCGTGTGGAGGAGGGCTGGGGCATGACGGAGCTCTCGCCGCTCGGCTCGCTGGCGCGGCTGAAACCGTCTCTGGATTCGCGCAGCGTGGACGAGCAATACAGTTTCCGCGCCAAGGCGGGCATCCCGCTGCCTTTCGTCGAGGTGCGGGTCGTGAACGAGAACGGTATCGCACCTTGGGACGGCAAGACGGTGGGCGAGCTGCAGGTGCGCGGGCCCTGGGTCACCGGCAGCTATTACAAGCTGCCGAAGTCCGATTCCTTCACGGAGGACGGCTGGTTCCGCACCGGCGACGTGGTGACGATGCTGCCGGAGGGCTATATCTCCATCACCGACCGCACCAAGGACCTGATCAAGTCCGGCGGCGAGTGGATCAGCTCGGTGGACCTGGAAAACGAGATCATGGCGCACCCGGCGGTGAAGGAGGCGGCGGTCATCGCCGCGCCGCACCCGAAGTGGATGGAGCGCCCGCTGGCGGTGGTGGTGCTGAAGGAAGGACACCAGCTCACCAAGGACGAGCTGCGCAGCTTCCTCAAGAGCAAGTTCGCCGACTGGTGGCTGCCGGACGGCGTGGCCTTCGTGGACGAGATCCCGCGCACCTCGACCGGCAAGTTCCTCAAGACCAAGCTGCGCGACCAGTTCCAGGACTGGAAGTGGGAGTGAGCCGCACCCGATGTTGGGGTAACCGTCGCGAGCTGTCTGCTTTCTCCATGAATGCAAATCTCCGGAACCTGCCAACCGTCCGACTCAGGGAAGAGGCGGATAGAGACCTGACACAAGCCGCTTCCTGGTATGAACAACAACGCGCCGGTCTCGGGCATGCGTTTCTGGACGGGCCGCTCGCTACGTTCGTTGTAGGGCTTTCCTAAGCCAGGATCTCCGCCGCCACGCGCGCGCCGGATTCCAGCGCGCCGTCCATGTAGCCGCACCAGGTGGTGGCGGTCTCGGTGCCGGCCCAGTGGATGCGCCCCAAGGGCTGGCGCAGCAATGCGCCCAGTCGCGTCATCAGGCCGGGCGGCATGAGCGCGACGTAGCAGCCCTGCGACCAGGGATCGGCACACCAGTCCTTGTCGATGTACTCCAGCGGCGTCGCCGCCTGCGGCCCGAAGTATTCGACCAGCTGCTGCGTGGCGGCGGCCTGGCGCGCCGCCTGCCCGCGCTCGCTCCAGACGGCCGCCTCGGTACCGAGGATGAAGCCGACCAGCGCGCCGTTCCGGCCGTGCTGCGGCGTGGCGTCGAAGGTCATGCGCAGCGGTGCTTCGTCGCAGATCATCTCGCCCGACCAGCCGGCCTCGCGCCAGAACGGCCGCTCGTAGATGAGCAGGCATTTGATCACCGAGCCCATGCGCATGCCCTGCAGCAGCTGGCGCCGGCGCGCGGGCAGGGCCGGCGTCCATTGCAACGCGGCGGCCTGCCCGGGCGGCAGCGCCACGACCAGCCGCTGCGCCTCGAAGTTGCCGGATTCGGTCAGCGCCGTGACGCCGGCGGCGTGCTGGTCCACGCCCCACACCGGCGTGTTGAACTGGATCTCCGCGCCGGCCTCCTGCGCCTGGCGCAGCAGGCCCTCGGAGATGGCCTGCGCGCCGCCCTGGATGCGCTGTTCCTGCGCGCCGTCCGGGATTTCCACCAGCCGCATCAGGCCGCCGGCCGAGCGCAGGTAGAACAGGAACTGCAGGAAGGAGACCTCCTCCGGCTCAGTGGCGAACACCGCATGCGTCGCCGCGCGCAGCAGGTTGAACACCTTGCGGCTGTGCGTGTGCCGCTGCAGCCAGTCGGCGGCGCTGATGGCGTCCCAGTGCGCCGCCTGGCGCGCGGTGGCGGGATCCTCCAGCGGAACCTTGCGTGCCAGCCGCTCCAGCCGCGACAGGTTCAGCTGCAGATCGAGCAGGTTGTGCAGCGGCAGCGAGGGGATGGTATTGCGGTAGTCGGAGCGCCGGCCGCAGAGCTTGAGCTGCTTGCGCCCGGCGTGGAACTGGGGATAGGTCTCGATGCCGAGTTCGCGCAACAGCGCCAGCACGCGATCCTGGGTCGGGCCGACCCACTGGCCGCCGACGTCTACCGGCGTGCCGTCGCGCGCCGCGATCGTGCAGGTGCGTCCGCCGACGCGCTCGCGCGCCTCCAGGATGCGTACCGACCGGCCGGCGCGCGCCAGCGCGCGCGCCGCGGACAGGCCGGCGAGGCCGGCCCCAATGACGATGACATCCGTGCTGAGCATCGCGAATCCGCCGTCTGAATCGGAGTGCGCAAAAGTATGACATGCCGCCCGCGGACGGCGGCAGGCTTCAGGCGGGCAGTTCGGCCAGGCGGCGTTGGAGCAGCCGCCGCTCGGGCGTCTGCTGCGTCAGTTCCAGCGCCCGCGCGTAGGCCGTGCGTGCGCCGGCGTAATCGCGCAGCCGCCGGCACAGCTCGGCGCGCGCGGCATGGGCCAGGTAATAGTCGCGCAGCTGGCCGCGGGCCAGGATCGCGTCGATCAGCGCCAGCCCGGCCTGCGGGCCGTCGCGCATGGCGATGGCGACGGCCCGGTTCAGCTCGATCACCGGCGACGGGTCTGCGCGCAGCAGCACGTCGTACAGGCCGACGATCTGCGACCAGTCGGTGGCCGCCGCGGTCGGCGCCTCGGCGTGCACGGCGGCAATGGCGGCCTGCAGCGTGTAGGGCCCGAAGCGGCGCGAGGCGAGTGCGCGTTCCAGCAGCGTCAGGCCCTCGGCAATCTGCGCGCGGTCCCAGCGCGTGCGATCCTGGTCCTCGAGCAGGATCAGCTCGCCGTCGGGCGTGCTGCGCGCTGCGCGGCGCGCGTCGTGCAGCAGCATCAGCGCCAGCAGGCCCTGCACCTCCGGCTCCGGCAGCAGCTCCACCAGCAGGCGACCCAGCCGGATCGCCTCGGCCGACAGGTCAAGGCGCGCCACCGCGTCGCCCGAGGAGGCCGAGTAGCCCTCGTTGAAGACGAGGTAGATCACGCGCAGGACGCTGTCGAGCCGCTCCGCCAGCTCGGCACGCGCCGGCACCTCGTAGGGAATGCGCGCATCGCGGATCTTGGCCTTGGCGCGCACGATGCGCTGCGCCAGGGTCGGCGCGGGCGTGAGGAAGGCGCGCGCGATCTCCTCGGTGGTCAGGCCGCAGACCTCGCGCAGGGTCATGGCCACCTGCGCGTCCGGCGGCAGGGCGGGGTGGCAGCAGGTGAACACCAGCCGCAACGGGTCGTCCGCCAGCGTTTCTTCGTCGGCGTCCACCGCGGTTTCGTCGGGCACCGCCTCGGCCTGCTCGGCCACGTCCTCCAGCGAGGTGAAGCGCCGGCCGCGCCGCAGACCGTCGATGGCCTTGAAGCGCCCGGCCGACACCAGCCAGGCACGCGGGTTGGCCGGCAGGCCTGCGCGCGGCCACTGCTCCAGCGCGGCGCGAAAGGCCTCGTGCAGGGCCTCCTCGGCCAGGTCGAAGTCGCCCAGCAGACGGATCAGCGTGGCCAGGACGCGGCGCGACTCGGCGCGGTAGACCGCGTCCACCGTCGCGCGCAGGTCCGGTTGTTGGGCATCGGCAATCAGCTTGGCGTTTCCAGCACGGGGCGGACCTCTATGCTACCGCCGACGCGCAGGGTCGGGATGCGCTTGGCCAGCGCGATCGCCTCGTCCAGGTCGCGGCACTCGAGCAGGTGGTAGCCGCCGAACTGCTCCTTGGTCTCGGCGAAGGGGCCGTCGGTCACGGCCAGCCGGCCGGCCTGCAGGCGCAGCGTGGTCGCGGCGCTGCTCGGCTGCAGCTGGGCCGAGGCCCGGTGGTGGCCGGATCGCTCCGTCTCCCGCACCCAGGCGCCGTAGTCGCGCATGACGCCGGCGCGCTCGGCCTCCGGCAGCCGGTCCCAGCGTGCCTCCTCGATGCAGCACAGGAGCAGGTACTTCATGGCCGCTGCGCCCCTACAGCTCGACCATGGCCTTGAAGCCGCCCCAGAACATGCGCTTGCCGTCGAAGGGCATTTTCTTGGGGTCCATGGTCTTGGCCAGGCGCGGGTCCTTCATGACCTTGGCCAGCACCTGGTCGCGATGCTTGCGCGACTTGTACACGATCCACGAGAACCACACCGCCTCGCCCGGCTTGAGCTTCACCGCCTGCGGGAACGAGGTCCACTTGCCTTTCTTCACGTCGTCGGCGATGCACTCGACGTACGCCAGCGCGCCGTGCTCACGCCAGACCTTGCCGGCCAGCCGCGCGAGGCGGCGGTAGGCTGCCGTGTTCTTCTTCGGCACCGGGATCACGAAACCATCTACATAACCAGCCATTGTTGAGTCCTCCTGTCAGTCGTATCGACCCTTCTCCCTGGCCCTCTCCCCGCGAACGGGGAGAGGGGATTAATCTGGAAGCGCCTTTACTGCTGGGGCATTGCCGCCGGATCCATCCAGAACAGCTCCCAGATGTGCCCGTCCAGGTCTTGGAAGGCGCGGCCGTACATCCAGCCGTGATCCTCGACGGGCCAGAAGTCCCGGCCGCCCGCGGCCAGCGCCTTCTGCAGGATGTCGTCCACCTGCGCGCGGCTGTCGAACTGCAGCGCCACCAGCACCTCGGTGTTGCGGTGGGCGTCCACCAGCGGGTAGGGCGTGAAGCTGCCGAACTTCTCCCGCGTCAGCAGCATCGCGAACATGGTCTCGCCGATGATCATGCAGGTGGCGGTGTCGTCCGTGAACTGCGGGTTGAAGGTGAAGCCCAGGCGGCCGAAGAACTCGAGGGACTTCTTCAGGTCCTGCACCGGCAGGTTGACGAAGATCCGGCTGGCGCTCAGTGCGGCCGGGCGGGTCATGGCGCCTTCCCCGGCATCTGCGACATCGCTTTCTTCATGGCCTCCGGCCATTCTTCGGGCGGCACCTCGCGCACCTGGGTGGCGAGCGACCAGCGGTGGCCGAACGGATCCTCGATCTGGCCGTAGCGATCGCCCCAGAACATGTCAGCCACCGGCATGCGCACTGTGGCGCCGGCCTCGACCGCGCGCCGGAACGCGGCATCGACATCCTTGACGTAAAGGTGGATCACCACCGGCGAGCCCTTGAGGGTCTTTGGGCCGAAGGCGCCGAAGTCCGGGAACTCGTCGGCCAGCATCACCGCGCTGCCGTTGATGCGGATCTGGGCGTGCATGAGCTTGCCGTCCGGGCCGGGCAGGCGCGCTTCCTCGACCGCGCCGAAGGCCTTCTTGTAGAACTCGATCGCCTGTGCCGCGCCATTGCAGACCAGGTGCGGCGTGACGCTGTGCATGTCGTCGGGGATGGGTTTGACCTTCTTCGGCATGGTGCTCTCCTTGGGTTGTGTTGCCTTGTCCTGACTTTGTAGGAGCGTGCCATGCACGCGACCAGCCTTCAGGCCTGCGAAGCTGTCGCGAGCAGGCTCGCTCCTACCCTGGTCGAACCGTATGCCGCGAAATCGACAACCCCTGTTCATCCGCTGCCACAAGCGTGCCCGCCATCAGTCGCAGCATGGGTCCTGCCGGAGTCGCTCAACCCGTGCTGCGGCCCGCCAGCTGCCGGATCGGTCGCACCTCGATGCTGCCGACCCTGGCCGGCGGGATTTTGGCGGCGAGCTGGATGGCCTCGTTCAGGTCGTGCGCCTCGACCAGGTAGAAGCCGGCCAGCGCCTCCTTGGTCTCGGCGAAGGGACCATCGGTGACGGTGATCTTGCCGTTGCGCACGCGCACGGTGGCGGCCGTGCGCACCGGCTGCAGCGCTTCCGAGGCCAAGCACTGGCCCTTGGCACGGATGCCCTCGTCGTAGGCGACGCACTCGGCGTCGTCGAAGCCCTCGAGGGCCTTTTCCTCGGCATAAACCAGGCACAGGTATTTCATCTTGGCTCCGGGTTCCGGGTTGATCGGTCGCGGTTATTCATTGGTCGCTTCGGACGGACCGCAATCGACACCACACAACATAGTTTTTGACAATGCTGAGCATTAATGCGATTGCTTTGACCTATCATACGAGAATCATTATCGTTGCGGCCATGAACGCAGCGCCCCGCATGACTAAGACCCTGAGCTTCGCCGCCGTGCATTTCACGCTGGCGTTCACGCTGGCCTACCTGATTTCCGGCAGCCTGCTGACCGGTGGCCTGATCGCGCTGATCGAGCCCTGCTGCAACACGCTGGCCTACCACCTGCACGAAAAGTTCTGGGCGAGGGCGGGCCGTCCCGTGCTCAGCCCAGCCCATCCATGCGGTTGAGCCACCGCCAGTAGAGCCCGGCCGGGTTCAAAGGTGGCCGCAGCGGCGTGGGCGATTCGGCCGCAAGGCGCCGGTCCCATTCGCGCGCGTAAGCTTCCGCCCGCTGCCAGGCGGCGGCATCGGGCGCCGCGGTGCCGTCCAGTTCAGCGAACAACGCTGGCTCGAGCGTGTCGCGCATCGCGCGCAACCGCGCGCGCAGCCCGGTGTCGAACAGCGCGCGGCGGTGCAGACGTTCATGCTGCCACCAGAAGGCTGCCTCATCCTCCTCGCCGGGCGGCGTGAGCACCGAGAAATCCTGCGCCGGGTCGAAATTCGCCGGGCGGAACAGCGACAGGCAGGGCGCGCTGCTGCCGGTGAAGACATGCCGTGCATCGCACGGCGCGAGACGCGAGATCTGCGCGCCGGTGGTCTGGCTGCGGCGGATGAAGCCGACCGCGTGCAGGCAGAGGTCGGCGTTGCTGCCAGCCAGCGGATCGTCGTCCCCGTGCGCGTGGCGGCGCAGGTGCGCGGCCATGCGTCCGAAGGCCGCCGTGCCGCGCGCGGCCTCGGCCAGGCAGCCGAGCGCCAGTTCGCGGCGCTCGTGCGCGCGGCCGAAATACGGCAGCAGGTAAGTGTCGAAGGCGCGCGCGAAGTCGAGCTCGCCGCGGCCGTTCCAGCGCCCGTGCTCGCGCGCGAAGTCGTGCAGTCCGGCCGAGTGCAGGTCGAAATCCGCGCCGATCGTGAGGCAGTTGGAGATCGCCGCGAAGCCCGCGACGCGCTTCGCCACCCAGTGTCGCTGTGCGGTTTCCAGTACCCAGGCCTCGCGCGCGTCGGCGATGATGAAGCTGTTGTCGTAGCAGAAGCGCTTGTCGCGATAGCCGGCCGGGCCGCCCTGGCCGTGCCGCTCGAGCAGCGTGGTGATGACCCCCAGCGCCGCCCGCGCACTGGCGCCGCGTTCCAGGCCCAGGCGCAGGAGGTCCATGCCCAGCAGCGCCGGGCGGCGCTCGACGACGCGCGTGAATACCGCCTCGTTGCCGATCACCACACCCTGGTCGTTCGCGCCCATCTCGGCGCCCCAGATCCACTTCGGCTTGGACAGAATGACCCCGTGCCGGTCGCGTACCTGCGGTATTTCGAGGTAGGTGCAGCGCAGTGTCGGCGTGGCATCGCCGCGTACCGCCGGCAGCCGGACCACCGGCTGGGGCTCGCTAGGCTCGCGGTCGGAGTTCTTGGCGAACCAGACCACGCCCGGCTGCAGCAGCACCTGGGTATCGCACATGTAGATAGATGGTCCAGATCAAAAAGCCGGCTTCTGCGCTAGAGTAGCCCGAAACGACCGCCATGAATGCAAAAGGGGCCATCCGCTTTTATTACCGACCGTTGCCGCGCAGCGCGGCGGCGGTGTGCGCGGTGACCATCATCTTCGTCGGCCTGCTGGCGCTGATCGGCTGGTCGCAGGATCTGCTGCTCCTGCAGTCGCTGATCCCCGGCGCGCACCCCATGCCCTACTTCACCGCGCTGGGCTTCGTGCTCTCCGGTGCCGGCCTGCTGGCGGTGTTCCGCGGCCACCGGGTGATCCCGATTCTCTGCGGCCTGCCGGTGGCCATCGGCTTCGGTTACCTGCTGACCGAGTATTCGCTCTGGGCGGGTCTCGGCCGTGCGCCGCTCATCGCCGGCTTGCCCCTGCCGCCGCACCTGACCGACATCGGCGCGCAGAGCGCGGTGGTCAACCTCGGCCTGTGCATGACCGGCATCGCACTCATGCGGCTGCCGTTCATCAGCAGTAACCGCCCCGGGCTGCGCGAGCTGGACATGCTGACGGGTTTCCTGTTCGGTGTGGCCAGCGCCGGCGTGGTGGCCTACCGCGCTGCCGAGTCGGCCGGCAGCGAATGGGTGTGGATGTTCTCCATGCCGGTCTCGGTGGCGCTGTGTTTCATGCTGATCGCCATCGCGCTCAACGCCGCCTCCACCGACCCCGACATCCGCGTGTTCGAGCGTTCGGAGCTGCGGCTGCCGGTGGTCATCTCGGTGCTGCTGGTGAGCGTGAGCCTGGTGGTCTGGCTGGTGCTGGTGCTGACGGGCGTGAACAGCTTCGGCTCCAGCCTGCTGGTGGTGGGGTTGCTGGTGGCCATCCCGCTGGCCTCGCAGACCTTCGAGGTCTGGATCCGCCGCCTGCTTCTGCCGGAGCCGGTCAATACCGAGGGCACCTTTCGCGCCCTGCTGGAGAGCATGGGCGAGGGCGTGATGGTCTGTAACCGCAAGGGCCAGGTCACGCTGTGCAATCCGGCCATGCGCGCGTTCTTCGGGCTGTCGCCGCTGGTCGCGCGCGGGCTGGGCCAACTCGAGCATGCCTGGGATGCGCAGTACCAGTTCGTCAAGGCGGACGGTTATACCCCGGTGGACTGGGACCAGGCGCCGCTGAAGCGCGCACTGGCCGGTGAAACACCGCCCGCCATGGAGGTGGTGACCGGTGGCAGCAAGCCTCACCACCTGCAGATCACCGCCCGGCCGGTACTCGATGACAAGCACCGGGTGTTGGGTGCGGTCATGACCGCCACCGACATCACCGCCCTCAAGCAGGGCGAGGCCGCGCTGCGGCGCTACACCGAGATCGTGGCGCGCACCAGCCAGGAGCTGGAGCGCGTCACCTATATTTCCGCGCACCACCTGCAGGAGCCGATCCGCGAGATCGCCAGCTATGCCCAGTTGCTGGCGCGCGAGCATGCCGGCGAGCTCGGCGGACGCGCGGGCGAGTACCTGAACTACCTGGTCGGCGGCGCGCAACGGCTGAAAACCCAGCTGGACGACCTGATGACCTATCTCGACATCGGCTCGCAGCGCGTGGCGCTGCAGCCGGTGTCGATGGGCGAACTGCTGGCCCAGTGCTGCCGCGAGCTGGACGAAGCCGCGCAGCGCAGCGTGGTGCAGGAAACCGATCTGCCGTCGGTCATGGGCGACCGCGCACTGCTGGCGGTCCTGTTCAAGCAGCTGATCGGCAATGCGCTCAAGTTCAACCACAGCGCCAGTCCGCGCGTGGCTGTCAGCGCGCGGCGCGACGGCGAGTTCTGGGAGTTTCACGTCACCGACAACGGCATCGGCGTACGGCCGGAGCACAGCGAGCGCATCTTCGAGCTGTTCCACCGCCTGCACATCCAGGAGCAGTACCCTGGCACCGGTATCGGCCTGGCGATCTGCCGCAAGATCGTGTTCCTGCACGGCGGCCGCATCTGGCACGAGCCCGCGCCGGGCGGCGGCTCCACCTTCTGCTTCCGCCTGCCGCTGGTGCCGCCCATGATGGACTGGGGGCATGCCGCCGCCTGAAAGCCGCGCGGCGTTTCTGGTAAGGTGCGCGGAAGGCGGCCGCCCGTGTTGCCGCACCGCTTCGTTCATAGTCCAAGGGTCTGTTCGAAAGATGTGTTGTTTCCGTCACTTGCCCTGGCTGCTGTGCGGCCTGCTGTTTCTCGCCACCACCGCCGGCGGCGCCGCGCCCGAGCCCGCGCCCAAGAAACCGCCGCTGCAGGTCGAGGAGCACGAGATCGAACTCGACTGGGATCCGACCATCAGCATGAAGAATCTGGTCCGCGGCATGCCGCGGCTGCCGCCGACCACCGTGACGGTCAGGCGTTTCCGCGACCTGCGTCCGCGTACCGAGCTGGTGGCCGACGTGATGGAGAGCCCCGAGCGCGTGCACGTATTCCTCACCGAGGACAGCGTCGGCGAGTGGGTCACCCACAACTTCGCGCGCAGCCTCGGCCAGGCCGGAGTGCGCGTCACCTCCGGCGGCGAGGTCGTCATCAGCGGCGAGATCATCACCTTCCTGGCGTCGAAGTCGCCCGACTACAACGGCGACGTGGCGATCCGCATCAGCGTCGAGCGCGGCGGCAAGGTGCAGTGGCGCGGCACGGTGTCCGGCTGGGCACATGAGCCCGACGGCAGCGGCATCGGCGACGAGGACGACTACAACGAGGTGCTGAGCGACGCCATCATGCGTGCGGCGGCAAGCCTCGCCTGGTACCCGAAGTTCCGCGCCTCTCTGCTGGGGCAGACGGCGGAGGAACCCGTCGTGCCGCCGGCGCCGGAGCCTGTCGACTAAGCGCAGTCGCGCACAAAAAAAGAACCCCGGGGTTGCCGGGGTTTAAATGCGTCGGTATGCCGGGAGGGAGCTCTCGGCTTGACGCGGGGGGATGGCGGAAACTGCTCGCGCAGTCCCTTGATTGACAGCCTAGTCCCCCGGCGTCGGCCGGTCTGTAGAGGAAACTGCCTAATGCCGGCACCCTAACTGGCCTTGTCGTCCTGCCCCTGCTGCGCGTCTGCACCGCGGCGGTTGAACAGTCTGAGCATCTCGACCAGGCGGTCGCGGCTGTGGATGCCGAGCTTGGCGTAGATGCGCGCCGCGTGGTTGGCCACGGTCGAGGGGCTGATGTCGAGCCGCTTGCCGATGGACTTCAGCGTCAGGCCCGAGGCGATCGCGCGCACCACGTCGCGCTCGCGCGGCGACAAGAGGTCCATCGGGTTGACCTCGCGCAGGTGCACCACGGTCATGCCTTCGCTGCGCGAGCCGCGCACGTGCAGGCCCGCGACCACCGGTTCCTCGGTGCCGCTGCGGTCCAGCGGCGGCAGCGGGAAGGGCAGGTGCCCCCCGCGCCAGTCCGGGAAGTGCGTGTGCAGCAGAGCGCGGAACCGGTCGTCCGCCTCCAGCAGCATGCCGCGGTCGTCGAGCACGCCGGTGCTGTGGCGGCTGGGGCGGCCCAGGCTTTGCAGCAGGTGGTCGATATTGGCCAGGCCGCGCAGGGCCAGCGTCAGCCCGCCGCCCAGGTGCGGTGCGACCGGGCCGATGGTGGCCAGCTCATCGGCGCCGAAGGCGGGACGGCCCTCGCGGCGCAGGAACAGGATCAGGCTCTGCATCGGCCGGCCGGGGTGCGGGCTGCGCACGGCCAGCAGCTGGGCGACGCCGGCCTCGCGGAAATGCGCGCGCAGGGTGGCGAGCCGGCCGAGGCCGCCGCGGGCGATGTTGAGGGAGGCCAGCCGCGCACCGCCTTCGCTGGTGGCATCCTCGAACAGGGCCTGCTCGAAGGCCTGCCAGTCCGGCGGTTCGAGCTCGGCCAGGAAGCTGTTGCGCACGCGCAGCCGCCACAGGCTGGTCGGTACCGGCGTCTCGTGGTGCAGGATCCCCCAGAACAGGGCGTCGAAGGCCAGCCGCTTGCCGCACAGCTCCGCCGCCAGGCCGCGGTACTGCGCCGGCCCGTGCAGGGCGGCGTGCTCGTAGAGCTGGTAGATGCTTTCGCTCTGATCAGGCTGTTCTTGTCTGCCCATAGCCGCCGATCCCCTCCGCCCCGATGCGCTGCGGCCCGGCGTGCCGGGCTTCTTCTTGTTGCAGCCTCCACAGATTGGCATAACGGCCGCCGGCCTGCAGCAATTCGACGTGCCGACCCTGTTCCACGACCCGGCCGTGCTCCAGCACCAGGATGCTGTCGGCGTCGATGACGGTGGACAGCCGGTGGGCGATCACCAGCGTGGTGCGCTGCTCCGCGATCTCGCGCAGCGCCTGCAGGATGGCCTGTTCCGCCACCGAGTCGAGCGAGGAGGTGGCCTCGTCGAACACCAGGATGCGCGGGTTCTTGAGGATGGTGCGGGCGATGGCGATGCGCTGCTTCTCGCCGCCGGACACCTTCAAGCCGCGCTCGCCGACCCGGGTTTCGTAGCCGTCCGGCAGGCGACTGATGAAGCCGTCCAGGTGCGCCAGCTGCGCGGCGTGCTCGATCTCTTCGCGGCGGGCATCGGGTCGGCCGTAGGCGATGTTGTAATAAATGGTGTCGTTGAACAGCACCGTGTCCTGCGGCACCACGCCGATGGCCTGGCGCAGGCTGTCCAGCGTCACCCCGCGGATGTCGCGGCCGTTGATCTCGATGCGCCCGCCGCCGACGTCGTAGAAGCGGAACAGCAGCCGCGCCAGCGTGGACTTGCCGGCGCCGCTGGCGCCGACCACGGCGAGCTTGCTGCCCGGCGCGATCTCGAAGCTCACTTCATGCAGGATCGGCCGGTCCGGCCGGTAGCCGAAGCTCACGTCCACGAAGCGCACGGTCGCCGGGCCGCCCGGCAGCGGCTGGGCGTCCGGCGCTTCGGTGACGGCGGGCGCGGCGTCCAGCAGCCGGAACATGCGCGCGATGTCGGCCAGCGAGCGCTTGACCTCGCGGTACACGAAGCCGAGGAAGTTCAGCGGCAGGAACATCTGGATCATGTAGGCGTTGACCAGCACCAGGTCGCCCAGCGTCATGCGGCCGCTGACCACCTGCTGCGCCGCCAGCCACATCATGGCGGTGATGGCCAGCGCAATGATCAGCGCCTGGCCGGCGTTGAGGCTGGTCAGCGACAGCCGGCTCTTGCGCAGCGCGGCCTCCCAGGACTGCAGGTGGCGGTCGTACTGCTCCGCCTCCCAGTTCTCGTTGTTGAAGTACTTGACCGTCTCGTAGTTCAGCAGGCTGTCGATCGCATGCGTGTTGGCGCGCGAGTCCAGCTTGTTGGCCTCGCGCACGTAGCCGGTGCGCCACTCCGTCACCCACACCGAGAACGCCACGTACAGCGCCGCCGCGCCGAAGGTGATGGCGGCAAACCCGGCATCGTAGTTCAGCAGCAGGATCAGCGCGATCAGCGTGATTTCGAGCAGCGTCGGCACGATGTTGAACAGCATGAAGTTCATCAGGAAGCTGATGCCGGACAGCCCGCGCTCGATGTCGCGCGACAGCCCGCCGGTGCGCCGCGACAGGTGGAACTCGAGGTCCAGCCGGTGCAGGTGCCGGAACACGGACAGCGCGATGCGGCGCATCGCGCGCTCGGTCACGCGGCCGAAAACAAGATCACGCAACTCTCCGAACAGCACCATGCCGAAGCGCAGCGCGCCGTAGGCCAGCAGCAGCGCCAGCGGCAGCACCAAGAGTTCGCCGGCCGGCAGGCGGGCCGCGTCGAGCGCATCCACGATGTGCTTGAGCAGGATCGGCAAGGCCACGCTGGCCAGCTTGGCCAGCAGCAGGAAGCCCATGGCCACCGCCACGCGCGCGCGGAACTCGAGCAGATAAGGCAGCAGCAGCGGGATCGCGCGCCAGTCGCCCTGGCGATAGCTGGAACTGGGGTCTGGCGGCATGTCCCTATGCTACGCCAGCGGCTTCATGTCAGGCAGGCGGTAAGCGCCTCCGGCAGCCGCGGGTAGCGGAAGACATAGCCGGCGGCCTGGGTCCGCACCGGCAGCACGCGCTGGCCGGTCAGCAAGAGGTGCGCCATCTCGCCGACCAGCAGGCGCACGATGGGCGCGGGCATGTGCAGGAACGCGGGCCGGCGCAGCGCAGCCGCCAGCGCGCGCACGAACGCCGCATTGGTGGCCGGTTCCGGCGCGGTGCCGTTGAAGGCGCCGGTGAGCGTTGCATGCTGCAACAGGTACAGGATGATGCCGACCAGGTCGTCGAGCTGGATCCAGGACATCCACTGACGGCCGTCACCGAGCTGCCCGCCGAGGCCGAGGGCGAAGGGCAGCCGCATGGACTTCAGCGCGCCGCCGTTGCGGCCAAGGACGATCCCGGTGCGCAGCCGACACACGCGCACGCCGAGCGCCTCTGCCTCCTCTGCCGCCGCTTCCCAGGCGGCGCACAGCTCGGATTGATACTCATCGCCGGGCGGGGAATTCTCGTCCAGCAGCTCGTCGCCGCGCGCGCCGTAGTAGCCCACCGCCGAGCCGCTGACCAGCACCTGCGGCCGGCGCGGTGCCTGGCGGATGTAGTCCACCAGCTGCTCGGTGGTGCGCACGCGGCTGTCGCGGAACACCCGCTTCCAATGCGCGTTCCAGCGGTGCGCGGCGAGGTTCTCGCCGGCCAGGTTGACGATCGCCTCCGGCGCGCTGCCTGCATCCAGCGCGCCGAGGCTGTCGATGGCCCTGACCCGGCCCCGGAAATGCCGGCGCGCACGATCTGCATCGCGGCTGAGCACGGTGACCGCATGCCCGTCGTCCAGCAGCCGCTCGCACAGGGCGCTGCCGATGAAGCCGGTGCCGCCGGTGACGAGGAGGTTCATGTCATGGCCCGCCATGGTCCATACTCTCGAAAGATAGCAGAGCGGGAGCCAGGGGATGGACTCGGACGGCAAGGCGCATAGGCCAGAGACGGCGGGCGCGACGGAATCGGTCGCCCGCTTCGAGATCCGCCTCACGCGCTGCCTGAATCCTGACGGCACGCCCTGCGGCGAGTTGCCGCCGCTGGCGCGCGATGCCGAGGCGCTGCGCGCGCTGTACCGCGCCATGGTTTGGGTGCGGATGTTCGACCGTCGTGCCATCGCCCTGCAGCGCACCGGCCAGCTCGGCACCTACGGCGCTTCCTTGGGCCAGGAGGCGGTGTCTGCGGCGCTGGGCTGCGTCATGCGCCCCGAGGACGTGCTGCTGCCGACCTACCGCGAGTACGCCGCACAGTTCCAGCGCGGTGTGGATCCGGCGGACATTCTCCTGTACTGGGGCGGCGACGAGCGCGGCATGGCCTTCGCACAGGGCCGGGGCGTGCAGGACTTCCCGATCTGCATCCCGGTGGCCTCGCATGTGCCGCACGCGGCCGGCGTGGCCTTTGCTTTCAAGCAGCGCCGCGAGCCGCGTGTGGCGGTCTGCGTGCTCGGCGACGGCGGCACCTCCAAGGGTGATTTCTACGAGGCGCTCAACGTGGCCGGCGCCTGGCGGCTGCCGCTGGTGGTGCTGGTCAACAACAACCAGTGGGCGATCTCGGTGCCGCGCGCCGCGCAGAGCGCGGCGCAGACGCTGGCGCAGAAGGCGATCGCGGCCGGCATCCCCGGCGAGCAGGTGGACGGCAACGACGTCATCGCCCTGTGCACGGTGCTCGAGCGCGCGCTCGCCCGCGCCCGCAGCGGTGCGGGCGCCTCGCTCATCGAGGCCCTCACCTACCGGCTGGGCGACCACACCACCGCCGACGATGCCAGCCGCTACCGCGACGAGGCCGAGGTGCAGGCAGCCTGGCAGCGCGAGCCGCTGCGGCGCTTGCGCGCCTGGCTGGCCGCGCAGGGCGGGTGGGACGAGGCGCGCGAGAAACAGCTGCTGGCGGATTGCGAAGCGGAGGTGGAAGCGGCGGTGAAACGTTACGAGACTGTCGCGCCGCGCACACCGGCCACGATGTTCGAGCATCTCTATGCCGAGCTGCCCGCGGCGTACCGGGCGCAGCGCGATGCGCTGGAAGTCGGAGCAAGCTCCTCCTCCTTGACCGGAGAGACAGATGCTTTAGCCCCCTCCCTCTCGATGGGGGAGGGCGGGGGTGGGGGTGAACCCACGCCATGACTCGCAACCCCGCCCATTCCGGCAGCACCGCCATCACCCTGGTCGAGGCCGTCAACCGTGCGCTGGCCTGGGAGATGGCGCATGACGAGCGCGTGCTGGTGTTCGGCGAGGACGTCGGCCGCGACGGCGGCGTGTTCCGCGCCACGCTCGGGCTGCTGGAGCGCTTCGGACCTGAGCGCGTGCTGGACACGCCGCTGTCGGAAACCCTGATCGCCGGCATGGCCATCGGCATGGCGGCGCAGGGCCTGCGGCCGGTGGCCGAGATCCAGTTCAGCGGCTTCATCTATCCCGCGCTGGATCAGATCGTGAATCACGCCGGCCGGCTGCGCACGCGCACGCAGGGGCGGCTGTCCTGTCCGCTGGTGCTGCGCTCGCCCTGCGGCGGCGGCATCCGCGCGCCCGAGCATCATTCGGAAAGCGTGGAGACCTTTTTCGCGCACATCCCCGGCATCCGCGTGGTGATGCCGTCCACGCCGGCACGCGCCTATGGCCTGCTGCTGGCGGCAATCCGCGACCCGGACCCGGTGGTCTTCCTGGAGCCCACGCGCATCTACCGCCTGGTGAAGCAGGACGTACCCGACGACGGCCAGGCGCTGCCGCTGGACGTGTGCTACACGCTGCGCGAGGGCCGGGATGTGACGCTGGTGGGCTGGGGCGCGGCGCTGCACGAATGCCTGCAGGCGGCCGATGCGCTGGCCGGCGCCGGCATCAGCGCGGAGGTCATAGACGTCGCCACGCTCAAGCCGCTGGACATGGGCACGATCCTGGAGTCGGTGGCGCGCACCGGCCGTTGCGTGATCGTGCACGAGGCCGCGCGCGAGGCCGGCTTCGGCGCCGAGATCGCCGCGCGCCTGGCCGAGGAGGGCCTGCTGCACCTGCTGGCGCCGGTGCGGCGCGTCACCGGCTACGACTGCGTCATGCCGCTGGCGCGGCTGGAGCAGCACTACATCCCGAGCGTGGCGCGCATCGTCGCGGCGGTGCGGCGCGTGATGGAGTACAGTTGAAGAAATAGAACAGGATGATCAGGATGTTTCAGGATTGACAGGATGTCATATGGGTTTTGAGGATTCGGACCTGACCGGGAAAATTATTGGCGCCGCGTTCGCTGTGCATCGAAGTCTGGGCAGCGGCTTTCTGGAGAAAGTCTATGAGAACGCGATGTTCCATCAGCTGCGGAAGTCTGGGTTATGCGTGTTGCAGCAGGCGCCCGTGGCGGTAAGGTATGACGGCATGGTTGTTGGCGAATACTTTGCTGATCTGCTGGTGGAGGGTCGGATCATCTGTGAGCTGAAGTCTGGCGATAACTTGACCAGGGCTCATGAATTTCAGCTGGTCAACTATCTGCGTGCAACGGGCCTGAATACCGGGCTTCTGATTCATTTTGGCGACCGGATCGCGATTCGACGCAAGTTCAGAACATTCGCACGTCCTGATCATCCTGCAGCATCATGATCATCCTGTTCTATTTCTTATGACCATCTTCCGGCTTCCCGACCTCGGCGAAGGGCTGATCGAAGCGGAGATCCGCGAGTGGCATGTGAAGGTTGGGGACACGGTCAGGCAGGGCCAGCCGCTGGCCGCGGTGGAAACCGACAAGGCTGTCGTGGACATCCCGAGCCCGCAGGACGGGAAGGTCACGCGCCTGCACGGCAAGCCCGGCGACATCGTCGCCGTCGGCGCGCCGCTGGTGGAATTCGAGGGCGGCGAGGATGCGGATGCCGGCAGCGTAGTCGGCAAGGTCGAGCGCGGCAGCGCGGTCGTGAAAGAGGAGGCCGGCGAGGCCGCGGCCGCGCCCGGCAGGGGCTTCCGCGTGACGCCGGCGGTGCGCGCGTTGGCGCATAAGCTCAACGTGGACCTGTCGGTGGTCACGCCCAGCGGGCCGGACAGCCTGATCACGGCCGAGGACGTGAAGCGCGTGGCGCGCGTGCTGGCCGAGGCCGGGCCGCTCGAACCCTTGCGCGGGCCGCGCCGCGCGATGGCGCGCAGCATGGCGCTGGCGCATGCCGAGGTCGCTACCGTCACCGTCACCGACGACGCCGATCTCGGCGACTGGAAAAAGGGCGAGGACGTCACCCTGCGCCTGATCCGCGCGATCGTGGCGGCCGTCAAGCTGGAGCCTGCGCTCAATGCCTGGTACGACAGCCAGGCGATGGGCCGGCGCGTGCTGAAGGTCGTGCATCTGGGCATGGCGGTGGACACGCCGGACGGGCTGTTCGTGCCGGTGCTGCGCGATGTCGGCAACCGCGACCCCGCCGACCTGCGCCGCGGCCTGGAGAACCTCAAGCGCGACGTTCGCAACCGCCGCATCCCGCCCGAGGAACTGCGCGGCTACACCATCACGCTGTCCAACTACGGCGTCTGGGGCGGGCGCTATTCCGATCCGGTGGTGGTGCCGCCCTGCGTGGCGATTCTCGGTGCCGGCCGCATCCGCGAGCAGGTGGTCGCGCGCGGCGGCCAGCCCGCCGTGCGGCCGCTCTTGCCGCTGTCGCTGAGCTTCGACCACCGCTGCGTCACCGGCGGCGAGGCCACGCGCTTCCTGATGGCGGTGATCCCGATCCTGCTCGCCTTCACCGCCAACGCCGGCACCAAGGCGGTGGTGGCCTTCGTCGCTGGCGGGCGCGGTTTTGCGCTGAAGGTGATTCCCGGCGTGGCGTTGATGGTGGTGGCGGCCTGGCTGGGCCTGCTGCTGAACCGCTTCAACCCGCTGCTGTAGGAGCGGCTTCAGCCGCGATTCTGCCGCGGCAGATCGAAGAGTCGCGGCTAAAGCCGCTCATACAAC
>DATLYR010000039.1 GCA_035574475.1 Nevskiales bacterium
CGGATGTTGGCGTCGGTCGGGCGCAGCTGCGCAGCCTCGCGCAGATACTGCAGGCTCAGCTTGTAGTTGCGGCCCGCGTACAGCAGGCCGAGCCCGTGCCGGGCCTCGCCCGCGAACGGCCCGCTGAGCAGCTGCTTGTACTCCTGCTCGGCCTGGTCCTTGCGGTCGAGCCGGGTCAGTACCTGCGCGTGCAGCAACAGCAGTTCCTCGCGCGGGCCGCCGCCTTTCTGCAACTCCTCGATGTGCGCCAGGGCGGCGTAATAACGGCCCTGCGCGATCATCTCGCGCACCAGATCGGTGTGCAGCTGCCGGGCCGGTGCGCTGTCGGATGCGATCGCCGGCGGCGTGTTCGCGGCCGGTACCGTGGCGCAGCCGCAGACCAGCGCCGCCAGCATTGGAACCAGGGCCGCCGCGCGCCTCATGACGCCATCACCTGGCGCAGGGCGCGGAAGATGGAGCTGAACGCTGGCCCGGCGACGCACAGCATCAGCGCGGGGAAGAAAAACAGCACCATGACCACGGTCATGCGCCCGGCCAGCAGGTTGACCCGCTCGCGCAGGTCCAGGCCGCGCCGCTCCTGCATCACCATGAGTGCTGCCTGCAGCGGCTCGCGCACCTCGCCGCCGTAGCGCTCGACCTGGCGCAGCACGCCGAGCACGCCCGCCAACTCGGGGACGTCGAGTACCTGCCCCATGCTGGCCAGCACGTCGCCCAGGTCACCGCCGGCGTCGATCTGGCGCAGCGCGAGACGGAATTCATTGCCCAGCTCCGGCAGCACGCCGCCGCCGTCGCGCACCAGGCTGTGCAGCGCCTGGCGCGTGGACAGCCCCGCTTCCAGCAGCAGCATCATGAGGTTGACGAACAGCGGCACCTCGGCGCGGATGCGCCGCTGCCGCTCGGCGGCCTGTCGGCGCAGCAGCCAGCGCGGCAACAGCAGCGCAACGATGACCGCCATGGTCCCCAGCAGCGCGGCCTGCAGCCCCAGGCCGCGGGTCAATGCCAGCGCCAGCAGCAGCACGAACACCAGCGCCGGCAGGCCGATCTGCAGCAGGTAATAGGCGGTACGCGCGCGCGCCTCGCGCCAGCCGGCGCGCACCAGCAGCAGGTCGATGCCGACGTCGTCCTCGAACCAGCGCTCCATGCCGCGCCCGCCCTCGGCCAGGCGCTGCCACCATGCCCCGCCTTCGCGCGGCGCCGCGACATCGTCCTCGGGCGCCAGCCGCTCGGCCAGGCGCATGCGGTCACGCGCGGACAGCACGGCCGCCAAACCCGCCGCCAGCGCGAGCACGCCCAGCCCCACCGCCAGCGCAACCAGCAGCGGCAGACTCATGCGCCGCCCTCCGTGCTGCGCAGCATGCGCCAGATGATCAGCCCGCCGAGCAGCTGCAGGCCGGCGGCGCCGGACAGCAGCACGCGACCCAGTGCGTCGTTCCACATGTCGGTGTAGAAGGCCGGGTTGCGCAGCAGGATGAACAGGCTGATGCCCAGCGGGATGACGAACAGCAGCAGGGCCGAGAAACGCGTCTCGGCAGTCAGCGCGCGCAGCTCGCGCGCCGCGGTGCCGCGGGCGCGGATAACCTGCACCAGACTCTTGATCATGTTGCGGATGCTGCCGCCATAGCGGCGGTTGACGCGCGCCGTCATGGCCAGCACGTGCACGTCCGGCAGGTCGTGTACCTCGGCCGCCTGCGCCAGCGCGTCCTCGATCGGCGCGCCCAGCCGTACCTGGCGCGCCACCCCCAGGAACAGCCCGCGCAGGGGCTCGACACCCTCGCGCGCAGCCTCGGCGAAGGCTTCCTCCAGGGTGTTGCCGGCGATCAGCGCCCGCAGCACGTGCTCGAGGAAGTCCGGCAGCTGGGCCACGATCTGGCGTTGGCGCCGACCGGCCAGCTGCTGCAGCAACAGCAGTCCGCCAACCAGACCGAGCCCCGCCAGCAGCAGGCCGGCCAGCAGGCCGAGCAGCAGCATCAGCAGCAGCGCCGCCAGCGCAAGCCCCGACAGGATGCCGGCGACCTGTCCGGCGCTGAAATCCAGTCCGGCCTGCCAAAAGCGATGGCAGGCCGCGCGCAGCACGGGGTTGCTCACCGGCTGCGGGCGGCGCCAGCCCGTCTCGTCTCCCGCCAGCCCGAGCTGCAGCCGCGCCAGGACCTCGTCCTGGATTTCGCGCCGCCGCGCCTGCAGCAGCAGGGCTGCCGCGCCCAGCACCAGCAACCCCGACAGCAGAGCCAGCAGCAGCCAGAGCAACACGTTCATGCTGCCTCCCGCAGGTCGCGATGCCGACCGCCGGCCGGGTCATAGGCGAACAACTCGCGCAGCCTCAGCTCGTGCCCGACCACACCTTCGACCTGCGCCACCGACAGCACGCGGCGCTCGCCGCTCGGCAGGCGCGAGACATGCACCAGCAGCTGCAACGCGCTGGCGATCTGCTGCAGCAGCGTGAGTTCGCTGCCGCTGAAACCGGCAAAGCCGGCCAGCAGCACCAGGCGGTGGATCGCGTCGCGCGGGTTGTTGGCGTGCAGTGTGGTCATGGAGCCGTCGTGACCGGTATTCATGGCCTGCAGCATGTCCAGCACTTCGTGGCTGCGGATCTCGCCGACGATGATGCGGTCGGGGCGCATGCGCAGCGCGTTGCGCACCAGGTCGCGCGCCGTGACCTGGTTCTGCCCCTCGAGATTGGGCGGGCGCGTCTCCAGCCGCACCACGTGGCTGTGGGCGAGGCGCAGCTCGGCCGCGTCCTCGATGGTGATGACACGTTCGGCGTCCGGGATCCACTGGCTGAGCAGATTGAGCAGGGTCGTCTTGCCGGAGCCGGTGCCGCCCAGGATCAGCAGGTTGGTGCGGCGTTCCACGCGCTCGCGCAGGAATTCCAGCATCGGCGGGCTGACCGTGCCGTACCTGAGCAGGTCCTCGGCCGACAACGGCTGCTTGCGGAACTTGCGGATCGAGATACAGGGTCCGTCGAGTGCGACCGGCGGGAAGATGGCGTTGACGCGCGAGCCATCCGGCAGGCGCGCATCCACCATCGGGCTGGATTCGTCGATGCGCCGGCCGAGCGGCGCCAGGATGCGCTGGATCACGCGCAGTACGTGCGCGTCGTCCACGAAGCGCAGCGAGACATTCTCGAGTCGCCCGCTGCGCTCCACGAACACCCGACCCGGCCCGTTGACGATGATGTCGTCCACCGAGGGGTCGTCCACCAGCGACTGGATCGGGCCGAAGCCGATCAGCTCGTCGAGAGCGTCGGCGGCCAGCATTTCGGCCTCACGCTGGTTGACCGCCAGCTTCTGCTCGAACACGTAGCGCTTGACCTGCTCGCGCACGAACTCGGCCAGCTTCGCCCGCGGCCACTGCTCGATGCCGAGGTTGCGCTCGTCGATCACCTGCAGCAGGT
>DATLYR010000040.1 GCA_035574475.1 Nevskiales bacterium
GGCTGCGCCGACGGCATTTGGCATTCCGATCCGCGTGGAACTGGACCCGCGACTGGCCGCGCGCGTCAGCGCCGACATGCCCCTTTTCGTGTACGCACGCGCCGCAGGCGTGCAGGGCGGACCGCCGCTCGCGGTCACGCGCCGCCGTGCCGGCGAGCTGCCGCTCGAGCTCGTGCTCGACGACAGCCACTCCATGCTGCCCGAGCGCAAGCTGTCGAGCGCGCGGCGCTGGACCCTCACGGCGCGTATCGCCCGCCAGGGCAGCGCCGAAACGCGCAGCGGAGACCTGCTAGCGGAGCAGGCCGTGACCCGAGAACAGTTGCGGGAACCCGTGCGTCTGACCATCGATCGCACGGTGCCCTGACGCGCGATCGCCCGTTGCGCAGGGTCAATTCTTGTCAGCGTATATAAAAGGCGCTAGTGTCCGCGCTTGAGCCGCACCCCGGTCAGTTTCCTTATAAAACCCATAACATTTCAGGCAAGATAACCGCATGAGCGAAGCCACCGTTCTGACTTTCCAGCAGCTGCCCTCGGCGCTGCCAGGCTATCTGAAGGCGCTGCGCCGCCGTGGCCGGCTGGCGGAAGGGCAGACCATCCCGCGCATCGAGGCACGGGTCGCCGGGGTGCTGGCCGATCCGGCCAAACTGCGCGATTACCGCAACATCTGCGGCTTCGCCGACTCCGACAAGCTGCCGGTCAGTTTCCCGCAGGTCATGGGCTTTCCGCTGCAGATGGCGGCGCTGACCCATGAAAAATTCCCGCTGCGTCTGCTCGGTCTGGTACACGTCCGCAACCTGATCACCCAGCACCGACCGCTCGACGCACGCGAACCGCTGGATTTTCTCGCCTACGTCGAAGGGCATCGCACGGTGCACAACGGGATCGAATTCGACATCGTGACCGAGGTCCGCGACAGCAGCGGCGCGCTGGTCTGGCGCTCGGTGGCCAGTACGCTCTCGCGCGGCAAGGGCAGCGGCCAGCGACCGAGCAAGCCGTCCGGCACCCCGCACCAGGTCGAGTTCGGGCGCTATGCCAGCTGGGATGTGCCCGAGAACATCGGTCGCCGCTACGGCATGAACTCCGGTGACGTCAACCCCATCCACCTCACTGCGCTCACCGCGCGCCTGTTCGGTTTCAAGCGCGCGATCGCGCACGGCATGTGGACCATGGCCCGCTGCACCGCCGAGCTCGGCGACGAGCTTCCCAAGGGCCCCTGCACGTTGTCGGTCAGCTTCAAGCAGCCGGTATTCCTGCCCAGCTCGGTACTCATGAAGTACGGCCCGGGTGGCGGCGGGATCGAGTTCGCGCTGCTCAGCGAGGACGGCGAAAAGACCCATCTGATCGGACAGGTCGCGCCCACAGCCTAGAGTCACCGCCAATCAGGATTCCCCCCGTGCGCATCAAAAAAGCCGTCTTCCCTGTCGCCGGCCTCGGCACCCGCTTCCTGCCCGCCACCAAGGCGAGCCCCAAGGAAATGCTGCCCGTGGTGGACAAGCCCCTGATCCAGTACGCCGTGATGGAGGCGATCAGCGCCGGTGCCGAGGAGCTGATCTTCGTCACCGGCCGCACCAAAAACGCCATCCTCGACCACTTCGACAAGGCCTACGAGCTGGAAACCGAGCTGGAGCAGCGCGGCAAGACCAAGCTGCTGCAGGTCGTGCGCGAGATCCTGCCGCCGGGCGTGACCTGCATCTACATCCGTCAGGCCGAGGCCCTGGGCCTGGGGCATGCCGTGTCCTGTGCCTGGCCGGCGGTGGGTGACCAGGATTTCTCCGTACTGCTGGCCGATGATCTGATCCACAGCACCCCCAACAGCTGCCTGCAGCAGATGCAGCGCATCTATCAGCAGTACGGCACCAGCGTGATTGCGGTACAGCGCGTGCCGCGCGACGAGGTTTCCAGCTATGGCATCGTCGAGATCGAGCCGCTGGCGCCGGGCATCGGTGAGATCAAGCGCATCGTCGAGAAGCCGCGCCCCGAGGAGGCCCCGTCCAACCTGGCCGTGGTGGGCCGCTACATCCTGACGCCGCGAGTGTTCAAGCTGCTGGAGAGCGTGCCGCGCGGCGCCGGCGGCGAGATCCAGCTGACCGACGCCATCGCGCAGCTGATCCAGGAGCAGTCGGTCATCGCCTATGAATTCGAGGGCACCCGCTACGACTGCGGCAGCAAACTCGGCTATCTCAAAGCGAACGTGAACTTCGCCTTGGAACATCCTGAGCTGAAAGACGAATTCAAGGAATACCTCACGGACCTGGTCGCTGCCTGGCCGGTCCGCGGTTCGCGCCAGGCGCGCAGTTGACAGGTCGGCCGAGGCAGAGGCCGGCTGATCGGGACGGATACCATGAGCACCCAGCCTTTCCAGAAACTCCGCCAGAACTCCCCCCTCTACAGCGGCAACGCGGCCTTCATCGAGGCCTATTACGAGCAGTACTTGGAGAACCCCGACTCGGTCGAGCCGCAGTGGCGCGAGTATTTCCGCAGCCTGAACGGCGGGCGCCAGGACGTGGCGCACAGCGGCATCGTCGCGCGCTTCGAGCAGCTGGCGCGCCAGCCGCGCCAGTCTCTGCCGGCCCCTGCCGGGCTGTCGCCGGAGGCGGCGGAGAAACAGGCCGGCGTGCTGCGACTGATCAACTACTACCGCGTGCGCGGGCACCAGGCCGCCAATCTCGACCCGCTGGGTCTGCAGAAAAAGCCCGCCATCCCCGACCTCGACCCAGCCTTCCATGGCCTCGGTCCGCAGGACATGCAGACGGTGTTCAATACCGGGTCGCTGCAGGCCGGCCCCGACCGCCTGCCGCTGGCCAGGATCATCGAGATCATGCGCAAGGTGTACACCGGCAGCATCGGCGCCGAGTACATGTACATCACCGACACCCGGCAGAAACGCTGGATCCAGAAGCGGCTGGAAGGCAGCTGGGACCAGCCCATGTTGAGCACCGACGAAAAACGTAGCGTGCTGCAGCAACTGACCGCCGCCGAAGGCATCGAGCGCTATCTGCATACGCGTTACGTCGGCCAGAAACGTTTTTCCCTCGAAGGCGCCGACAGCCTGATCCCGGCCGTGGACGAGATCGTGCGCCGCGCCACCCACCACGCGGTGGACGAGGTGGTGATCGGCATGGCCCACCGCGGCCGGCTCAACGTACTGGTCAACATCCTCGGCAAGTCGCCGAAGGAGCTGTTCGACGAGTTCGAGGGCAATTACGACAGCAAGAAGCTGGAGAGTTCGGGCGACGTCAAGTACCACATGGGCTTCTCGACCGACGTCGAGGTCAACGGCCGGCGCACGCATCTGGTGCTGGCCTTCAACCCCTCGCACTTGGAGATCGTCAATCCCGTGGTCGAGGGCTCGGTGCGCGCGCGCCAGGAGCGACGCAACGATACCTCGGGCGAGCTGATTCTGCCGGTGCTGATCCATGGGGACGCCGCTTTCGCCGGGCAGGGCGTGGTGATGGAAACCCTGCAACTGTCACAGTCGAAAGGCTATTCGACCGGCGGCACCATCCACGTCATCGTCAACAACCAGGTGGGCTTCACCACCGACAACCCGATCGAGGCGCAGCCCTGCCAGGAATCACGGACTTCGCTGTATTGCACCGACATCGCCAAGATGCTCGACGCGCCGGTGTTCCACGTGAATGGCGACGATCCGGAGGCGGTGGTGTTCGTCACGCGGCTGGCGGCCGACTATCGCGACACCTTCCACAAAGACGTCATCATTGACCTGGTGACCTACCGCCGCCACGGCCACAACGAGGCCGACGAACCGGCCATCACCCAGCCGCTGATGTACAAGAAAATCAAGGTGCACCCCACCACCCGCGAGTTGTATGCACGCAAGCTGGTAGAAGAGGGGGTGGTTCCGGCCGGTGAGCCGGAGCGCATGATCGAGGAGTATCGCAGGGGCCTGGACCAGGGCAAGAACATCGCCCGCTCCACGCTCGGACTGGTCGGTAACCAGTACACCGTTGACTGGTCGCGCTATCAGCAGGGCAATCTCGACTCACCGGTCAGGACCGCGGTGCCCGCCGGCACTCTGCAAGAGCTGAACCAGCGCCTGCTGACGTTTCCGGACGGCTTCGAGCTGCATCCGCGAGTGGCCGCCATCATGGAAGCGCGCCGCAAGATGGGTCTGGGCGAGATGCCGATGGACTGGGGCTTTGCCGAGATCATGGCCTACGCCACGCTGCTCAGCGAAGGCTATGGCGTGCGTCTGTCCGGCCAGGATTGCGGACGCGGCACCTTCGCGCACCGGCATGCGGTGGTGCACAACCAGAGTGATGGCAGTACGTGGATCGCGTTGGAGCATGTTTCTCCCAAGGCGCGCTTTGCCGTCAACGATTCGCTGCTGTCGGAGGAGGGGGTGCTCGGCTTCGAGTACGGCTACAGCACGGCCGAGCCCAACACGCTGGTGATCTGGGAGGCCCAGTTCGGTGACTTCGCTAACGGGGCCCAGGTGGTGATCGACCAGTTCATCGCCTCCGGCCAGGCCAAGTGGGGCCGATTGTGCGGACTGACGCTATTCTTGCCGCACGGGTACGAAGGACAGGGGCCGGAGCACTCCTCGGCGCGACTCGAGCGCTATCTGCAACTCTGTGCCGAGAACAACATGCAGGTCTGCGTGCCCTCGACACCGGCGCAGATGTTCCACATGCTCCGTCGTCAGATGCTGCGCAGCACACGTGTGCCGCTGGTGGTGATGACGCCCAAGAGCCTGCTGCGGCACAAGCTGTCGGTATCGGTTCTGGCGGACCTGACCGGCGGTCATTTCCGCAAACTCATCGGGGATGACAGCGCGGCCCCGACGGATGCCGTCCAGCGCGTGATTTTCTGCAGTGGCAAGGTGTACTTCGACCTCTATCAGGCGCGCGAGACTCACGGGCTCAAACACGTCGCGATCGTGCGCATCGAGCAGCTGTACCCGTTCCCGGCGGACGAGTATGCGGCGACCCTCGCGCGGTACCCGAACGCACGGGAGATCGTCTGGTGCCAGGAGGAGCCCGAGAACCAGGGCGCCCTGTACCAGATCAAACACCGACTGGAGGAGCCGCTCGAGCCCAGGCACCAGTTCCTGTATGCCTGCCGGCGGCGGGCCGCGTCCACCGCCGTCGGGTATCACAAGGTGCACGTGCAGCAGCAGGAGCAGGTGGTCGAGGCCGCCCTGACCGGTGGGCTGCCGGCCTGAGGATCCCGCTTTTTCGCGTCACACGATAACACCACGGAGCGAACATGAGCATCGAAGTCAAAGTGCCGCAGCTGCCGGAGTCCGTGGCCGAGGCCACCGTCGGCGTCTGGCACAAGAAGCCCGGCGACAAGATTGACCGCGACGAGAACCTGGTCGACCTGGAAACCGACAAGGTCATGCTCGAGGTGCCGGCCATCTCCGACGGGGTACTGGCCCAGGTCCTCAAGCAGGAAGGCGAGACCGTCAAGAGTGGCGACGTGATTGCGCTGATCGAGCAGGGCAGCGCCATGCAGGTCAAGCCCAAGACGCCGGAAGCCGAGACACCGAAACCAGCGGCCAAGACCGATGGCAAGCCGGCACCGACGCCGGGCCCGGCGGCGCGCAAGCTGCTGGCCGAGGCCAACCTGGCGTCGAGTGATGTCGTCGGTAGCGGCAAGGGCGGGCGTGTGACCAAGGGCGATGTCCTCGAACATGCGGCCCGGCCGGCAGCCGCACCGCAAGCACAGCCATCGACGCCGCCGGCGTACACCGCCGGACGCATTGAACAGCGCGTGGCGATGACCCGCATCCGCGCACGCATCGCCGAACGGCTCAAGGAGGCGCAGAACACCGCCGCCATGCTCACCACCTTCAACGAGGTGGACCTGCATGCGGTGGGCGAGCTGCGCAAGCAGTACAAGGACCTGTTCGAGAAGCAGCACGGCGCGCGGCTGGGCTACATGTCCTTCTTCGTCAGGGCCAGCGTCGAGGCGCTCAAGCGCTTCCCGGTGGTCAATGCCTCGATCGACGGCAACGACATCGTCTATCACGGCTATTACGACATCGGCATCGCGGTTTCCAGTCCGCGCGGGCTGGTGGTGCCGATCCTGCGCGATGCCGACCAGCTCGGCATGGCCGAGATCGAGAAGAAGATCGCTGAGTTCGGGCAGAAGGCCAAGGACAACAAGCTGACACTCGAGGAGCTCCAGGGGGGCACCTTCAGCATCACCAACGGCGGCGTATTCGGCTCCATGCTGTCCACGCCGATCCTCAATCCGCCACAGAGCGCCATCCTGGGCATGCATGGCATCACCGAGCGGCCGATGGTGGTGAACGGCGAGATCAAGGTCCGGCCGATGATGTATCTGGCGCTGTCCTACGACCACCGCCTGATTGACGGCCGCGAGGCGGTGCTGTTCCTGCGCACCATCAAGGAAGTGCTGGAGGATCCGGCGCGCCTGCTGCTGCAGGTCTGATGCTGCAGATCGGCCCTTACCCGATCCGACCGGCGCTGGTGCTGGCGCCGATGGCCGGCGTCACCGACCGTCCGTTCCGTCAGCTGTGCCGCCGGCTGGGTGCCGGTCTGGCGGTGTCGGAAATGACCGCCGCCGACCCGCGCCTGTGGCACACCTCGAAGTCGCGGCTGCGCATGGATCACGCCGACGAAGAAGGTCCCATCGCAGTGCAGATCGCCGGCTACGACCCGGAGATGCTGGCCGCGGCCGCGCGCCATAACGTGGCGCAGGGTGCCCAGATCATCGACATCAACATGGGCTGCCCGGCCAAGAAGGTGTGCAAGCGCGAGGCGGGCTCGGCCCTGATGCGGGACGAGGCGCTGGTGGCACGCATCTGCGCAGCCGTAGTGCAGGCCGTGGACGTTCCGGTGACGCTCAAGATCCGCACCGGCTGGGCCCGCGCGCACCGCAACGGCCCGTGCGTGGCGCGCATTGCCCAGGACTGCGGTATCCGCGCCCTGGCGGTGCATGGCCGTACGCGCGAGGACCTCTTCCAGGGCGAAGCAGAGTACGACACCATCGCCGCGATCAAGCAGGCCGTATCCATCCCGGTGCTCGCCAATGGCGACATCAACACACCGGAAAAGGCGCGCCAGGTGCTCGACCGCACCGGCGCCGACGGCCTCATGATCGGGCGCGGCGCGCTCGGCCGGCCGTGGATCTTCCGCGAGATCGCGCATTACCTGGCGCAGGGCACGCACCTGCCACCGCCCGATTCTGCCGAGATCGGTGCCACGCTGCTGCAGCATCTGGATGCGCTGCACCGCTTCTACGGCGAAGACCGCGGCCTGCGCGTGGCGCGCAAGCATATCCAGTGGTTCTGTCGCGACCTGCCGGGGCTGGATGCCTTCTGGGCCGAGGTGCGGCAGGTGGATTCGGCGGCACGACAGCGGCAGCAGGTGGCGGCGTTCTTCGCGCGCGAGGCGGAACGCCTGCCGGTGGCCGCCTGACCCCGGTCGGGCTGCGCTGATAAACTTGTGACCCGGCATGGAAGGCCCTGTACCCTGCCACGGCACGCTCTGGAAATACGCACATGGACAAGACCTACGATGTGGTTGTGATCGGCGGCGGCCCGGCCGGCTATGTGGCGGCCATCCGCTGCGCCCAGCTCGGCATGAAGACCGCCTGCATCGATGCCTGGCTCAACCGTGACGGCCAGCCGGCCTTCGGCGGCACCTGCTTGAATGCCGGCTGCATCCCCTCCAAGGCGATGCTGGAATCCTCCGAGGTTTATCACCGCGCCCGGCACGAGTTCGCACGCCACGGCGTGCTGCTCAAGGACCTGGCGCTGGACCTCGCCCAGATGCAGAAGCGCCGCGCCGAGATCGTCAGCGGTTCGACCAGCGGCATCGTTACCCTGTTCAAGGGCTATGGCGTGGATGGGTACTACGGCCGCGGCACGATCACCGCACCCGGCACGGTCAAGCTGGCGCCCAGCGACGGCAAGGGCGCAGAGCAGGTCTTCAAGGCGGGCAAGATCATCATCGCGAGCGGTTCGGAGCCGGTCGAGCTGCCGATGGCGAAATTCGACGGCGAGCGCATCGTGGATTCCTGGGGCGCGCTCGAATTCGACGAGGTGCCCAAGCGGCTCGGCGTGATCGGCGCCGGCGTGATCGGCGTCGAGCTGGGCAGTGTGTGGTCGCGGCTGGGCGCCGAGGTCGTCATCCTGGAGGCCATGGACCAGTTCCTGTGGATGGCCGACCAGCAGATCGCCAAGGAGGGCCTGCGCCAGTTCAAGAAGCAGGGCCTGGACATCCGCCTAGGCTGCAAGCTGCAGTCGGCCAAGGCCGGCAAGAGCAAGGTCAAGGTCGAATACAGCGCCGGCGACAAGACCGAAACGCTGGAGTTCGACAAGCTCATCGTCGCCGTCGGCCGTCGCCCGTACACCCGGGATCTGTTCGCGCCGGAACTCGGCATCCAGCTCAACGAGCGCGGTTTCATCGCCGTCGATGCGCATTACCAGACCAGTGTCCCGGGTATCTACGCCATCGGCGACGTGATCGGCGGCCTGATGCTGGCGCACAAGGGCTCGGAGGAGGGTGTGGTGCTGGCCGAGCAGCTGGCCGGCCAGAAGGCGCATGTGAACTACAACGCGGTGCCCTCGGTCATCTACACCAGCCCCGAGATCGCCTGGGTGGGCAAGACCGAAGAAGAGCTGAAGAAGGGCGGGATCGAGTATCGCGTCGGCACTTTCCCCTTCGGCGCCAATGGTCGTGCCAAGGCGCTGGAGCAGGCGCACGGCCTGGTCAAGATCATCGCCGATGCGAAAACGGACCGCATCCTCGGCGTACACATGATCGGCCCTTACGTGTCCGAGCTGATCGCCGAGATGGTGCTGGCCATGGAATACGACGCCAGCAGCGAAGACATCGCACGCACCATGCATGCGCACCCGAGCCTCGCCGAGGTGGTGCACGAGGCCGCGCTGGCGGTGGATGGCCGGCCCATCCACTTCGTCGCTCGGCGGCGCTAGGCGGGCGCTCAGAGTGACGCGCATCCTGGGCATCGATCCCGGCTCGCTCGTCATGGGCTATGCGGTCATCGATCAGGCCCACGGGCAGTTGCACTACGTGGCCAGCGGCTGCCTGCGGCTGCCCGCCGGACCCCTGGCGCAGCGGCTGCGCGACATCTACGAAGGCATCAGCCAGCTGATTCGCACCCATCAACCCACGGAGGTCGTCGTGGAGGAAGTGTTCGTCAGCCAGAACGTGGCCAGTGCGATCAAGCTCGGACAGGCGCGCGGCGCGGCGATCTGCGCCGCCGCCACCGCCGGCCTGCCAGTGCACGAATACACGCCCGCGGTCATCAAGCAGTCGCTGGTCGGCCACGGCCGCGCCGACAAGCGCCAGGTCCAGCATATGGTCAAGGTCCTGCTCGGGCTGCAGGGGGAATTGCAGCCGGACGCCGCGGATGCGCTGGCGGTAGCCATTTGTCACGCGCACAGCCAGGGACGGTGTGCGGCGGCCGTGCTTCCCTTCCGCCGGGGGCGCCGGTGATCGGCCAGCTGCAGGGCGTGCTGCTGCACAAGCAGCCGCCGAGCCTGCTGCTGGACGTGCAGGGTGTCGGCTACGAGCTGGACGCACCGATGTCCACCTTCTACGCCTTGCCGGCGGTGGGGCAGGGCGTCACCCTGCACACCCATCTTGCCGTGCGCGAGGATGCGCAGCAGCTCTATGGCTTTGCCACGCTCGAGGAGAAGCAGCTGTTCCGCGACCTGATCCGGGTCAGCGGCATCGGCGGCAAGCTGGCGCTGGCCATTCTCTCGGGCATTTCGGTCAAGGACTTCATCGCCACGGTGCAGCGCGGCGATGCGCAGCTCCTGACCCAGCTGCCCGGCATCGGCAAGAAGACGGCCGAGCGCTTGGTGCTCGAGCTGCGCGACCGCATTGGCAAGACCTTCGGCAGCCTGCCCGAACTGCCGGCCGTCGCGGGCGCCGATCGCGGCGCTATGGCCGATGCCTATGGCGCACTGCTCGCGCTGGGGTATAAGGAAGCCGAGGCTGCGCGCATGCTCAAGGCCGCGGGCAAGCCCGGCCTGAACAGCGAAGAACTGATCCGGCTCGCCCTGCAGAACGCGCTGAAGTAAAGCCATGCCGCCGATCGAGGAAAGCCGGCTGATCAGCCCCGCCAAGGCCGGGGAAGACGAGGTCATCGACCGCGCCATCCGCCCGCGCCGCCTGGCGGAATACATCGGCCAGACGCCCGTGCGCGAACAGATGGAGATCTTCATCGGCGCCGCGCGCAACCGCGGCGAGGCGCTGGACCATGTGCTGATCTACGGTCCGCCGGGTCTCGGCAAGACCACGCTGGCGCACATCATCGCGCACGAAATGGGCGTCAACCTGCGGCAGACCTCCGGCCCGGTGCTGGAGCGGCCCGGCGACCTGGCCGCCCTGCTGACCAACCTCGAGCCCCGCGACGTGCTGTTCGTGGACGAGATCCACCGCTTGAGCCCGATCGTCGAGGAGGTCCTGTATCCGGCGATGGAGGACTACCAGCTCGACATCATGATCGGCGAGGGGCCGGCAGCGCGCTCGATCAAACTCGATTTGCCGCCATTCACCCTGGTTGGCGCCACCACCCGCGCCGGCGCTCTGACCAGCCCGCTGCGCGACCGCTTCGGCATCGTGCAGCGCCTGGAGTACTACGCGACCGACGAGATCGGTGCGATCATCGAGCGCTCGGCCCGCATCATGAACCTGCCGATCGACGCCGAGGGGCGGCATGAAATCGCGCGTCGCTCACGCGGTACCCCCCGCATCGCCAACCGCCTGCTGCGGCGCGTGCGCGACTACGCACAGGTCAAGGCAGACGGCCGTGTCAGCGGAGCGATCGCCAGTAAGGCCATGGACGTGCTGGACGTGGATCTGCACGGCTTCGACGTGATGGACCGCAAGCTGCTGCTGGCGCTGATCGAGAAATTCGGCGGCGGCCCGACCGGCATCGAAAGCCTGGCGGCCGCGATCGGCGAGGCGCGCGACACCATCGAGGACGTGCTGGAGCCCTATCTGATCCAGCAGGGTTTCATGATGCGCACGCCGCGCGGCCGCGTGGCCACCGCGCAGGCCTACCGGCACTTCGGGCTGCGCGCGCCGTCCACGGCCGCCGGCATGACGGGCCTGTTCGAAGGTGACGGCGGCTGAACATGCAATACCCGGTTCGCGTCTACTACGAGGACACCGACGCCTCGGGCGTGGCCTACCACGCCAACTACCTGCGCTGGTTCGAGCGCGCACGCACGGAATGGCTGCGTGGCCTCGGCTTCGGGCAGGAGCGGTTGCTGCGTGAGGCGGGCATCGGCTTCACCGTCGCCTCCCTGAGCGTGCGCTACCTGCGCCCCGCGCGCCTGGACGATGAACTTATCGTCCGCACACAGGTCCTTGCCGTGGGCAAGGCCAGCATCCGCTTCGAGCAACACATACACTATGCCGGCGCAGAACCGGGCGCGGCTCTGGCCATGGCATCGGTGCGGGTGGGATGTGTGGGCGTTGGCGACTTCCGCCCGCGGCGGATGCCGGACGCCATTGAACAGGCACTCATGAAGGAACTCGGGCATGTCGGCTGATCTTTCCCTCGTGCACCTCGTCGCGCAGGCCAGCCTGCTGGTCAAGGGTGTCATGCTGGTGCTGCTGCTGGCCTCGGTCGCTTCCTGGTACATCATCGTGCTGAAGCGCGACCTGCTGCGGCATACACGCACGGACGCCGACTGGTTCGAGGGGCAGTTCTGGTCGGGCGGTAATCTGGCCTCTGTCTACCAGGCGGTGGTCAACCGCGAGAACAGCGATGCCGGCCTGCAGGGCCTGTTCCGCGCCGGCTTCGATGAGCTGAGCCGACAACGCCAGCAGCGTATCGCGAATCCCGACGATGTGCTGGCGTCGGTGCAACGCGCCATGCGCGCCTCGCTGGTGCGCGAAGTGGACCGTCTGGAAGCGGGGTTGGCGGCGTTGGCGACGATTGGTTCCACCAGCCCCTATATCGGCCTGTTCGGCACCGTGTGGGGCATCATGAATGCCTTCATCGGGCTCGGAAACGTTCAGCAGGCTACTCTGTCGATGGTTGCGCCCGGCATCGCCGAGGCACTGATCGCCACTGCCATGGGTCTGTTCGCCGCCATTCCCGCTGTGATCGCCTACAACGCCTTCACCAACCAGGTGGATCGGTTGGAGAGCCGCTACCAGGCCTTCATGGAAGAGTTTGCCGGTATCGTCATGCGTGGTATTGCGCGTGACCGTGCCGCAGGAGCGGGCTGATGGACGTCCGCCGCAAGCGCAGGCTCGCGTCCGACATCAACGTCGTGCCCTATATCGATGTGATGCTGGTGCTGGTCGTCATTTTCATGGCCACGGCGACGATCGCGCTCGGCGTCCAGGTGGACCTGCCGGAAGCGCCGGCCCAGCCGCTGGATACTACCGAGCAGGAAGAACCCATCCAGCTCACCGTGCGGCGCGACGGCGCGTTGCTGCTGAATCTGGGTGAAGCGCCGGAGCAACCGGTCAGCGCCGAGGAGGTGAAACGGATCGTCTCGATCGCGCTCAGGCACAAGCCGCAGCGTCGGGTCGTGGTCAGCGGTGACCGCAGCGCCGACTACGGCATGATCATGAACGCCATGGTGCTGCTGCAGGAGGCCGGTGCCCAGAAGGTGGGACTGCAGAGCCGTCCGCCCGAGCGCTGAACGGCAGGGGGGCGTCATTGGCTTCCGGACAGGACAATCGCGCCAAGGCGATCACGTTCGCGGTGCTGCTGCACGTGGTGCTGGCCGCGATCCTGGTTCTCGGGATCGAGTTCAGTGACTACCGCCCGCTGTCCGGACCGAAGGTGGAAATCGTCGAAGCCGAGATCATCCCTGCGCCCTCCAAGCCGCGTATCGACCCGGAAGCCGAGCGGCGCAAACGTGAAGCTGAAGAGCGCCAGCGGCGCGAAGCGCAGGAAGCCGAACGCCGCCGGCAGGCCGAGGCACGCGAGCAGCAGCAACAGGCCGATGCGCAGCGCAAACAGGCTGCGCTGGAGGCGCAGAAGAAAGCGGAAGCCGCGCGCCAGAAGGCGGAACAGGAGGCCCGGAAAAAAGCCGAGCAGGAAGCGCGCACAAAGGCCGAACAAGCGGCCCGCGCCAAGGCCCAGGCCGAGGCAGAGGCGCGGCAGAAAGCCGAGGCGGAGGCGCGTGCCCGAGCCGAGGCCGAAGCCCGGCGCAAGGCGGAGGCTGAACAGCAGGCGCGCGAGAAGGCCCTACAGGAAGCCCTCGCCCAGGAGCAGCGTGAGCGGGAACTCAATCCGCTGCGTGATGCCTACAGTGCGGCCATCAGCCAGCAGATCGCCCGCAACTGGCTCAAGCCGCCGGGCATCTCGGATGATTTAAAATGCGAGGCTCTGGTCGTTCAGCTTCCCGATGGAAGCGTCGCCAGCGCACGGATCAGCAAAAGCAGCGGCAACGCAGCGTTTGACGAGTCCGTCATCAAGGCCATATACAAGGCGGCGCCATTGCCGCAGCCGCCGATTCCCGAGGTGTTCGAGCGCGAACTCGAGATCGCGTTTTGCTCGACCGGTAACGTGTGCTGAACAAGGACCTTTACATGAAGAACAGATTTCTGCTGGTCGTCGCCTTCCTGCTGCTGTCACCTGCTGCCGGCATGTCCGCGCTGCGCGTCGAAGTGACATCCGGCGTGTCGGGCGCCGTCCCGATCGCGATCGTGCCGTTCGAGGGTGCGCAGGGGTTGCCGGTGGACATCGCCGCCGTGATCGAGCAGGACTTGGGTAACACCGGCCAGTTCAGGATACTGCAGCGTGGCGAGATGCTCGAACGTCCGGCGAGTTCACAGTTGGTCAAGTACGAGAACTGGCGCTCGGTCAAGGTCGACAACGTGGTGGTCGGCAGCCTGCAGGGCCTGGCCGATGGCGGCCTCAAGATCCGGTTCGAGGTGCTGGACGTTTACAAAGGCGCCAAGCTCGCCGGCTACGAGGTCACCTCCAGGGACGGCGCGCTGGCCCTGCGCTACACCGCGCACAAGATCGCCGACCTGATCTACGAGAAGCTCACCGGCCTGCCGGGCTATTTCACCTCACGCATCGCCTACGTCACCACGAGCGGCAGTGGCTGGAAGACGAAGTACGAGCTGTGGGTGGCCGATTACGACGGCTTTAACGAACGCAGCATCGCGCGGGCCGACGACGTGATCATGTCGCCGAGCTGGTCGCCGGATGGACGCAAGCTGGCCTACGTCGCCTTCCGCGACGGCCGTAACGAGATCTACGTGCATGAACTGGCGACCGGCCAGGCTACCCGAATCTCGTCGCGACCGGGCATCAACGGCGCGCCGGCCTGGTCGCCGGACGGCCGCAAGCTGGCCATGACGTTGTCGTATGCCGGTTCGCCGGACATTTATGTCTATGACCTGCAGACCGGTCAGCAGCAACGCATCACGGAAAGCCGCGCCATCGACACCGAGCCGAACTGGGCGCCGGACGGCAGGAGTCTGGTATTTACCTCCGATCGGGGCGGCCGCCCGCAGCTGTACCGCGTGTCCGCCGGTGGCGGTAATGCCGAGCGGCTGACGTTCGAGGGCAAGAGCAACCAGCGCGGTGTCTTCTCACCGGATGGCAAGCGACTGGCTATGGTGCATGAAAGCGAGAAGGGTTACCGTATAGCGGTTTTGGACCTGGCCAGCGGCAGACTGTCGGTGCTGAGCGATGGCCCGCTCGATGAAAGCCCGGGCTTCGCGCCGAACGGCCAGGCAATCATCTACGCCAGGGCTACGAGCGCGGGTGCCGAGCTGGCCACGATTTCAGTGGACGGGCGCGTGCAGCGGCGCCTGTCGCAACCCGGTACGGTGCGAGAGCCTGCCTGGTCACCGGCCGGCAGGTGAATCCCGGCCTTATTGGATGCCATTGACTGCCATGGGAGTTGAACGATGAAAATGCTTGATTCACGCCGACTGTTTGCGCTGGTTGCCCTCGGATGGCTGGTACTGGCTGCCTCGGGCTGCAGTACCACCACGGCCGAGGACGGCGGGGAAACGGGGGAAACCGTGGAGAGCGGCGAGGGTGGCGGCCTGGGCACCGAGGGGCTGGAGGACCGCAGCCTGGTCGGCATTGCACCGGACGAACGCGCGGCCTTCAACGATCCCAACAATCCGCTGAGCGTACGGGTGTTCTACTTCGACTTCGACAGCGATCTGGTCAAGCCGGAGTACGATCGCGCCCTGCAGGCGCATGCCGACTACATCAAGAAGGCGAAGACCCGCCTCACCATCCGCCTGGAGGGTCATGCGGACGAACGTGGCTCGCGCGAGTACAACATCGGCCTGGGCGAGCGCCGCGGCAACGCGATCAAGCGCATTCTGCAGGTCAAGGGCGTGCCTGGTGACCAGCTGGCGGTGCTGAGTTACGGCGAGGAACGCCCGGCGGATCCCGGCCATAGCGAGGACGCATGGTCCAAGAACCGCCGCGTGGAGCTGATCTATCCCCGCCAGTAGCGGGACGGGCGTGAAGAGGCGGTAAAGCGGCATGCGGCGTGTTGCAGGGTTGTTGCTGATTTCCGCCGCCCTGTGGTCAGCGGGTGCAACTGCGGCCTCCGGCTCGGTGGAGATGCGCCTGCGCGCGCTCGAATCACGGCTGCCCGATGCAGACCGGCTGGCGGCGCTGGAAAAGGCCGTGAACAGCCAGGGAGCCGGGGTGCTGGCCGCCGAGATGGAGCAGCTCAAAGCCGAGATCCGGGAATTGCGCGGACAGATCGAGCAACTCGCGCACCAGGTCCAAAAGCAACAGGAAGGGCAGCGCCAGCTGTACGGCGATCTGGACCGTCGTCTCCAGGCTCTGGAGGCGAGGGCGGCGGCACCCGTGGTGCTGCCGCCGGCACCACCGGCTTCAGCACCCGCAGCAGCCGGCGAGGCGGCGGCCGCTGGCCCGGCTGACGCGCCAGCACCACCGCCGGCGTCGCCGCTCGCCGCGACGGAGCAGAGCGAGTATCTGGCGGCGTTCGAGCTGCTGCAGCAGGGGCGGACCGTGGAAGCGATCCCGGCGCTGCAGGCCTTCCTGGCCAAGTATCCCAACGGGGCCTATACCGCGAACGCGCTGTACTGGCTGGCTGAAGCGCATTACGTCAGCAAGAACTACCCGCAGGCACTGGCGGAGTTCCAGAAGCTGGTTGACCAGCACCCCGGCAGCAACAAATTTTCGGGTGCGCTGCTCAAGATCGGCTATATCCACTACGAAATGCGCAACTACACCGAAGCCCGCGCAGTGCTCGAACGGGTGAAGTCGAGTTTCCCGGGCTCCAACGTCGGGGCACTGGCCACCGAGCGGCTGGAACGGATGCGCAAGGAAGGAGTTTGACCGCCTGCCTCCAGGCGCGACCGATGCCTTCGCCCGCCGCCACAGAGCATAACCCGGCAGCGGCCGCTGTCGAGGCGTCCGCGCGCCTGCGTATCACCGAGATCTTTCATTCCCTGCAGGGCGAGGCGCGGAGCGCCGGCCTGCCGACGGTATTCATCCGGCTGACGGGATGCCCGCTGCGCTGCGGCTATTGCGACACCGAGTATGCCTTCACGGGCGGGGAGTGGATGACGATCGGGCAGATCCTCGACCGCGTCCGAGGCTACTCAACGCGTCACATCTGCGTAACCGGCGGCGAGCCGCTGGCGCAGAAAAACTGCCTGCCGCTGCTGCGCAGGCTCTGCGAGGAGGGCTACGAGGTCTCGCTGGAAACGAGCGGCGCACTGGATATCGGCGCGGTGGATCCGCGGGTGGCACGCGTCGTGGACCTCAAGACGCCGGGTTCCGGCGAGTCGGCACGCAACCGGCTCGAAAACCTGGCGCTGCTTACGCCGCACGACCAGCTCAAGTTCGTCCTGACCGGCCGTGAGGACTACGAGTGGGCATGCCATATGCTGCGCCAGCATCGCCTGCCCGAGCGCTGCGAGGTGCTGTTCTCACCGGCCTACGGCGCGCTGAGCCCCACACAGTTGGCCGAATGGATACTGGCCGACCGGCTGCCTGTGCGCCTCCAGATCCAGCTGCACAAGCTGCTCTGGGGCGAGCGCCGCGGGGTATGAGCGTGTCGGACGCGGTCGTGTTGCTGTCCGGCGGCCTGGACTCCGCCACCGTTCTCGCCATCGCCCGCAGCGAGGGCTTCCGCTGCCATGCGCTGAGCGTGTCCTATGGCCAGCGTCATGCGGCCGAGCTGCGGGCGGCTGCGCACGTGGCCAAGGCCCTGCAGGCGGCCGAGCATCGCGAGATCCGTGTCGACCTGGGCCTGATCGGCGGCTCGGCGCTCACCGACGCCGGCATAGCCGTTCCCGAGTCGCCGACGACCGGCGTGCCGGTGACCTATGTACCCGCACGCAACACCGTGCTGCTGGCCTTGGCGCTGGCCTGGGCCGAGGTGCTGCCGGCGCGCGACATCTTCATCGGCGTTAATGCGGTGGATTATTCCGGCTATCCCGACTGCCGGCCGGACTTCATCGCAACCTTCGAGCGGCTGGCCACGCTCGCCACCCGTGCCGGCGCAGAGCAGGGCGCACGTTTTCGCATCCATACGCCACTCATGAGGCTCGGCAAGGCCGAGATCATACGCCGCGGGCTGGCGCTGGGGCTCGATTACGGGCTCACCGTTTCCTGTTACCAGGCGGATGATGCCGGCCGGGCCTGCGGGCGCTGCGATGCCTGTCGCCTGCGCGCAAGGGGCTTCGCGCAAGTCGGGGTCAGCGACCCCACGCGCTACCGCTGACTGACGTCGACAGGCTGGTGGGCCGTGCAGGAGTCGAACCTGCGACCAACTGGTTAAAAGCCAGCTGCTCTACCGGCTGAGCTAACGGCCCGCCGAAGGACGTTTCGCGTCAAGTCATCGGACGCTGCAATGTTCGCCTGCGAAGCAGGCGGCATGATACAAGACTGCCGTCAAACCACAAGCTTGAAGACAAAGTGAAAAGGCGAGGCGGCATACACCGCCTCGCCCTTCATTCCTGACCGCCCGACATTATGTCGGGCAGCAAGACTTACTGCGCGGGAGCAGCTTCCGGAGCCGGAGCAGCCTCGCCCTCGGCCGGCGCGGCCTCGGCGGGAGCGGCTTCAGCCGGTGCGGCCTCGGCAGGAGCGGCTTCAGCCGGTGCAGCCTCGGCGGGAGCGGCTTCAGGCGCGGGGGCGGCCTCGGCGGCCGGAGCTTCGGCCGGAGCCTCGGACTTCTGGCAGGCGACCAGCGCGCTGCCGGCAACGGCGATGCCCAGAACCAACATCAGACGGGAAACCAGGGTCATGGTCAGACTCTCCTTGAACGATCGTAAGTTAGGCCTATTTTTAGTTTCTTAGGAAACCCCCCCAGGGGTCTCCCGAGGGCGCGGGTAGAATATAGTTCCACGTCAAAAAAGTCATCACTTGCTTGCAGTATCCCTGCAAGCGCGGCTTGCGAAGCGATTTCTTGGAATGCAAATATTTCGCATAATGTATATTATGTTAAATAAGATATCCGCTAACGCCATTACATGGTGTGTGTCACTCGGTCCGAGCCCAGTGAGCCAGCCAGGATCGCCTCGATCTTTTTCTGCGTCTGTCCGCCATCCTGGGCGTTGAACTGGATGCCGATGCCCTGCACCCGCTTGCCCTGCGCGCCCTGCGGCGTGATCCAGATCACTTTACCGGCCACCGGCAAGCGCTCGCCGTCCATGAGTGCCAGCAGCAAAAACACCTCGTCGCCCAGCTTGTAGTTCTTGTTGGTTGGGATGAACAACCCACCATTCTTCACGAACGGCATGTAAGCGACGTAAAGGGCACTCTTGTCCTTGATGTTGAGTGTCAGGATTCCGGGTGCGGAGCCACCCGTGCCTGCGGAACCCGGCGGTGTGCTCATCGTGGCTGCCCTCTGTGCGCCGCGCGCTTCGACTTCGAGCTTTGATACCAGCTTGCCAGCAGATTCTCAAGCAGCATCTGAGGTTTGGCCTGGGTATCCAGCAGGCGCCGCGTGTCCAGGGTCAGCTGCGTGAGCTCCGGCACGGCCTGGGGCGGCAGGCTGGCGGCGAGCGCACGCAGCTGCGCTGACGCAGCACGCTGGCCGGTCAGGCGAGCCGCGGCTCCGGCCTGGATCTTCATGACGTCGAGAGCGCAGCCCTGCATCCAGTCCAACAGCTCCGGCAGGCGCTCGCTCAACGACCTGCTCCAGCGCTCGGCCAGAATCACCGGATCCTCCTGCCCACCGCACAGCGCAACCAGGGAAGCGGCCCACTCGGCCCAGGCCGGCGTGTCGGGGCAGAAGCGCGTTCGTACGGCTTCGAGCAGGTGGCCATGCCGTGCGTCCGCCTGCCCCAGGGCATCCGCGGCTGCTTCGGTCGAGGGCAGCGTGAAGCGCAGGATCAGGCAACGGCTGCGCAACGTGGCCGGCAAACTCATCCAGCGCTCGCCGACCAGCAGGATGCGGGCACCGATCGGAGGCTCCTCGAGGCTTTTCAACAGCGCGTTCGCCGAACTGCGGTTGAGGCTGTCGACGGGATCGATGATCCCGACGAGCCCGTTACCCAGCTGCGGGGTCAGGAACACGCGGCGGTTGAACTCGCGCAGGTCGTCCACCTTGAGGACCTTGCTCCCCTCCTCTTTCTCGAGCCGGAAAAGGTCGGGATGCGTGCCGGCGCACATCAGCATGCAGGCCTGGCAATGGCCACAGGGCATGCCGTCCGCAGTGCGCGCGCTGCACAGCAGCGCTTGCGCGAGCAGTGCCGCGAAATGCCGCTTGCCCGCGCCCCGTGGCCCCACCAGCAGCAAGGCATGCGCGAGCTTCTGCTGCGCTAAGGCAGCCGACACGGCCTGCCACTGCCGCTGTTGCCAGGGCAAAAGTGCCGGGTGGCTCATATTCCTGCTCGCTCCGGCAATCCGAGTCTGGCGAGCGCCCGCCGGATCTGCTGCTGGACCGCGGCCGGTGGCTGGCTGGCATCCAGCACCGCGTAGCGCAGCGGATCACACGCGGCGCGCGCCAGGTAGCACTGTCGTACCCGCTCGAAGAACGCGAGCTCTTCGTTCTCGAAGCGGTTGCCGTCGCCGCGCCCCCGCGCGCGGCGCAGGCCATCCGCCACCGGCAGGTCGAAAACCAGCACCAGGTCGGGACGCAAGCGGCCTTGCACGATTCTTTCCAGGGTCGCGACCTGCCGTTCCGGCAGCCCGCGGCCGGCCGACTGGTAGGCATAGCTGGCGTCGGTAAAACGGTCGCAAACCACCCAGGCACCCCGTGCCAGCGCCGGCCGGATGCGTTGCGCCAAGTGGGCGGCGCGCGCCGCGAACATCAGCAAGAGCTCGGCCGTTTCCGGCATGTCACGCGAGCGCTCGTCCAGCAGTAACCCACGGATGGCCTCCGCCAGCGGCGTGCCGCCCGGCTCGCGGGTCTGCTCGACGGCATGGCCGGCCGCGCGCAGGCAGTCCGCGATATAGCCCGCCTGGGTGCTCTTGCCGGCGCCCTCGATACCTTCGAGCGTGATGAACTTTCCGCGCTTCATGGTTGTTTCAGCTGGAATTTTCTCACTGCCTCGTTGTGCTCTTCCAGGCTGGACGAGAAGTGATGGCTGCCGTCGCCGCGCGCGACGAAGTACAGGCTGTCGCCGGGCGCGGGATGCAGCGCGGCATGGATGGCCTCGCGTCCGGGCAGGCAGATGGGCGTCGGCGTCAGGCCGGCACGGGTATAGGTGTTGTAGGGCGTGTCGCGCTTGAGGTCCGTCAGCCGGATGTTGCCGTCGTACGCGCTGCCCATGCCATAGATCACGGTGGGGTCGGTCTGCAGCAGCATGCCGAGCCTGAGGCGCCGTACGAACACGCCGGCGATCTCGGCGCGCTCCTGCGGCTGGCCGGTTTCCTTCTCGATGATCGAGGCCAGGATCAGCGCTTCATAGGGGCTGTTCAGCGGCAGGTCCGGCGCCCGGCCCTGCCACTCCTGCTCCAGGACCCTGGCCATCGTGTCGTAGGCGCGGCGCAGGAAGTCCACGTCGGTGGTGCCGCCGGGGAAGTGATAGGTATCGGGAAAGAAGCGGCCCTCCGGATGCTCGCCCGGACGGCCCAGCGCGCGCATCACGGCCTCGGCCGAGTGGTCCGGCAACGTGGGACGAAGCGTTGGCGCCGCCGCCACGGCCTGCATCATCTGCTGGAAGGTCCAGCCCTCGATGATGGTCAAGCTGTACTGGTAGGCGCGACCCGAAACCAGGTCATCGACCAGCTGGCGTGGACTGACACCGGGCCGGATCTGGTACTCGCCGGCCTTCAGTCGGGTTGCTTTGCCGCTGAGCCGGGCATAGAGCCGCAGGTAGCGCGCATGATGCGGCCAGCGGATCAAGCCCTCGTTCACCCACTGCCGCCCGAGGCTGTGGAAATTGCTGCCCGGCTCGACCCGGAGCAGCCGTGGCTCGGTCACCGGCAGCGGGCTGTTCAGGAAGCGCAGCAGATCCCAGGCCACGGCGCCGGCCACAATCCCGGCGAACACCGCCAGCAAGCTGCCGTAGACCCACAGTGCGCGGCGGATCACGCGGCGGGCGGCCATGCGTCACCGAAAAGCGCTTGCAGCCTGCGGGTCACCGGGCCCACGGGCCAGCGCCGCTCGTCGAGTGTGCTCACCGGCCAGATGCCGACCACGGAATTGCAGACGAAGCATTCGTCGGCGGCCAGCAGTTCGTCCGGGGTCAGGTCTCGGATGTGCACCGCGCTAGTGTACGCGGGCGCCGCCTCCAGAATCATCTCGCGGGCGACCCCGGCAATCCCGCAGCGCGCGAGATCCGGTGTCAGCAACTCGCCGCCGCGCACGATGAACAGGTTGCTGGCCACGCCCTCGATGACACGCCCATCGGCATCCCGCATCAGGCCTTCGGCGATCGCGAGGTCGCTCCATTCAGCGCGCGCCAGAACCTGCTCGAGGCGGTTCAGGTGCTTGATCCCGGCCAGGCGCGGATTCGGCGCCAATCGGGTATCGCACCAGCGCACGCGCACACCGTCGCGCCAGTGGGATGGCGGATGCGCAGGCGGCGCATACAGCAGCAGGATCACGCTGCCCTCTCCGCCCGCAGCCGCATACCCGCGGCCGGCGGCACCGCGCGTCAGGATGATTTTCAGCACGGCGTAACGCACCCCCGCACAGAACTGCCGCACCTGATCTTCGAGTTGCGGCGGTGCGGCTAGGCCGAGGCGTCCGGCATCGGCACACAGGTGCGCATACTGGCGCGACCATTCCTGGGGCGTGCCGGCCTCCACACGCATCGTGCGGAACACGCCGTCGCCGTACTGCAGGCCACGGTCGGTCGCGGGCAGCGCGCCGTTCTCGACGCCGTTCACGCGCACGCGCAACAGTCCGTTCATGGCACTGCCTCGAACAGGTGCAGCAGTCCGCGCGCCTTGGCACGCGTTTCCTCGAGCTCGCGCGGCGGGTCGGAGTCTGCCACGATGCCGGCGCCGGTGCGGAACGACGCTCGCCGCCCATTCAGCACCAGACTGCGGATCAGGATGTTCAGGTCCATCGCGCCGCTGCGGTCGAGATAGCCCAGGGAGCCGGTGTAGGCACCGCGCCCCTCGCCCTCCAGCTCCGCAATGATCTGCATGCAGCGCACCTTGGGCGCACCGGTGATCGTACCGCCCGGGAACACGGCGCGGAGGATACCGCCCGGCCCGATCCCCGTCCGCAAGTGCCCCTGCACGTTGGAGACGATGTGATGCACGTGCGCGTAGGTCTCGATCGTCATGAATTCGCTGACGTTGACACTGCCCGGTACGCAGATGCGCCCCAGGTCGTTGCGCTCCAGGTCCAGCAGCATGACGTGCTCGGCACGCTCCTTGGGGTGACGCAGCAGCCGCGCCGCCTGTTCGCGGTCATTGGCCGCATTCTCCAGGCGCGGGTGCGTCCCGGCAATCGGCCGCGTCTCGACCCGTACACCCTGCCGCCGGACCAGGCGTTCCGGGGAAGAAGACAGCAGTGCGCTGCCCTGCCACTGCAGGAGCCCCGCGAACGGCGCCGGGTTGACCGCACGCAGGCGCCGGTACAGCTCCGCGACCGGCGTAGGCCGCGACAGTTCGACCTGCCAGCGCCGCGAGAGATTGACCTGGAACACATCGCCGGCGCGCACATACTCGCGGATGCGTTCGACCGCCTGCAGGAAGCGCTCCGGCGGATCTTCCTCGACCGTGCCCGCTACCGCTGCCGGGATGCCGCTAAGGGGGGCGAGCGTTGCGATGTCGGCGCGGATGCGTGCCAGCAGCGGTTCGTGGCCAGGCTCTCCGATCAGCAGGCTCCGGCGTTGCACGCGGTCGTGCACGATCGCGGCTGGACAGCGCAGCGCCAGCGCCACCGGCAGCCCTGGCGGCGCGGCCGGCAGCTGCAGCATCGGTTCGATCTGTGCAGCCAGCTCGTAGCCGAGGAACAACAGCCAGCCCCCCTGGAACGGCAGTTCACCGGCCGCCTGCGCGGGCAGCTGGCCGAACCAGCGATCGAGGTTGGCCAGGAAGTCGTCGCCCTCGGGCGCGAAGCCGTCGCCGTGCAGGCGGCCGTCGGCATGCAGAGCCAGGCCCTCGCCATTGCCCGCGAACAACAGGTCGTAACGGCTGGTCGCGCCAGTGGCGACGGCCGGTCCGGCGGCGCTTTCCAGCAGCGCAGGATAGCGATCGGGATGGCGCGCATGCAGCGCCAGCAGGTCGATGGGCTCCGGAAGGGATTCCACCCGCGCGCCGGGCATGGCAGCGGGAACGGCGGGCTTCAACTCAAGCGGCGGAAGATCAGCGTACCGTTGGTGCCGCCGAAGCCGAAGGAGTTGGACATGGCGACATCGATCTTCATCGGCCGCGCCTCGTTCGGCACATAGTCCAGATCGCAGTCCGGGCTCGGCGCGTGCAGGTTGATGGTCGGCGGTGCGACCTGGTCGCGGATCGCCAGCACCGAAAAGATCGCTTCGATGCCGCCCGCTGCGCCCAACAAGTGGCCGGTCATGGACTTGGTCGAGCTGATCGCGAGCTTGCTTGCATGGTCGCCGAAACTGCGCTTGACCGCCTGGGTCTCGGCCACGTCACCGGCCAGGGTCGAAGTGCCATGCGCGTTGATGTATTGCACGTCACCGGGATTGAGGCCGGCGTCGCGCAGAGCGTTGTTCATGCAGCGCGCCGCACCCTCCCCGCCCTCCGACGGCAGGGTGATGTGGAAGGCATCGCCGCTCATGCCGAAACCCGCCAGTTCCGCGTAAATGGTGGCGCCGCGCTTCCGGGCGTGTTCGTACTCTTCGAGGATCAGGATGCCGGCACCATCGCCCAGCACGAAGCCGTCGCGATCCTTGTCCCAGGGGCGGCTGGCGGCCTGCGGATCGTCGTTGCGCGTGGACAGCGCACGGGCGGCACAGAATCCGGCCAGCCCGATCGGGTTGGCCGCCGCCTCGGCGCCGCCGGTGATGGCGATATCGGCCTCCCCGTAGGCGATCATGCGCGCACCCAGGCCGATGCTGTGCGCGGACGTGGTGCAGGCGCTGACCGGCGAGAAGTTCGGCCCTTTGATGCCCAGGTGGATGGAGATGAATCCCGACACCATATTGACGATGCCGGCCGGTACGAAGAATGGCGAAACCTTCTTCGGGCTCTTGGCCTCATGCAGTGCGATGCAGTTGTCGTAGATGGTGCCGATCCCGCCGATGCCGGAGCCGACGCACACCGCAATGCGCTCGGCATTCTGCTCCGTGACCTCGATGCCGGCATCCTTCATCGCCTGCATGGCGCCGGCGGCACCGTAGACGATGAAAGTGTCGAAGCGCCGCTGGTCCTTGGGACTGAGGTAGTCGTCGGCCTTGAAGCCGCTCACCAGGCCGGCGAACTTGGTCGGGAAGGTGCTGACGTCGAAGCCGGTGATCGGCACGATGCCACTGCGTCCCGCGAGGATGTTCTCCCAGCCTTCCTTGACCGTGGATCCTACCGGAGACACCAGCCCCAGGCCGGTGATGACGACCCGTCTACGCGCCAACGGAACCCCCACCCCTCTTGAACTTTCTGATCTGGCCAGCAGTTAAACCGCCCGCCCAGGACGGCCGGGCGTCAGGCGCGTCAGGAAACGTGCGCCTTGATGTAGTCGATGGCGTCCTGCACGGTGACGATCTTCTCGGCTTCCTCGTCGGGGATGTCGATCTCGAACTCCTCCTCGAGGGCCATGACCAGCTCCACCGTGTCCAGGGAGTCGGCGCCCAGGTCATCGACGAACGAGGCTTCGGCCGTCACCTTGGACGGATCGTCGGGGCTCAGCTGCTCGGCAATGACTTTCTTGACCCGTTCTTCCACGCTGCTCATTTGTGTTTCTCCCTATTCAGGTATTGGCTACAGCTACGCCGCGCGCAATTGTAGTGAAAACTCCGGCTCGAGGCTACCACACCGCAGGGTCTGCACAATCAAACACTTGCATCCTTCGGGCACTTCGGCTAAGGCATGTACAGGCCGCCGTTCACGTTCAGTGTTTCGCCGGTAATGTATGCCGCGGCCGGCGACGCCAGAAACACTACTGCTGCCGCCACATCCTCCGGCGCGCCCAGCCGGCCCAGGGCGATCTGCCTGAGCAGAGCTTCCCGGGTTTCGGCGGGCAAGTCGCGGGTCATGTCGGTGTCGATGAATCCCGGGGCCACGACGTTGACCGTGATGTTGCGTGAGCCGATCTCGCGTGCCAGCGACTTGCTGAAGCCCAGCAGGCCGGCCTTGGCAGCGGCGTAGTTCGCCTGTCCCGGGTTACCGGTCAGGCCGACCACCGAGCTGATGTTGATGATGCGGCCGCGGCGCGCCTTCATCATGCCGCGTACCACGGCCTTGGACATCCGGTAAACGGCGCTGAGGTTGGTGTCCAGGATTTCCTGCCACTCCTCGTCCTTCATGCGCATGAGCAGGTTGTCGCGCGTGACGGCGGCGTTGTTGACCAGGATGGTGGGCGCACCGAACTGCTTTTCCGCCGCCGCGACCACGGCCTCGATCGCGCTCGCGTCCCGGACGTCCAGCGTCATGCCGCAGCCGGCGATGCCTGCGGCCTGCAGTGTCTGCGTGATGGCAGCCGCGCCGTCTTCACGGGTGGCGGTACCGATCACTCGGGCACCCTGCTGTCCCAGTGCCAGGGCGATGGCGCGGCCGATGCCGCGGGAGGCGCCGGTCACCAGCGCCACGTCGTTCTGCAACATGTTCAGCTCCCCCTCACCAGCGCCAGGCCGGCTTCCAGCGTCTGCGGGTCCTGCAGACATTCGCCGTTCGCGGCCTTGTCGATGCGCTTGGTCAATCCGGTCAGGACCCTGCCCGGGCCGCATTCGAGCAATGCGGCGGCGCCCTGCGCACGCAGGGCCTGGATGGTCTTCACCCACTGCACCGGGCTGTGCAGCTGCGCCACCAGCGCGGCGCGGATGTCCTCAGGCCGGCTGCGCGGCGTGGCATCCAGATTGTGCAGCACCGGAATGGCTGGCGGCTGGACGGCCACGGCCTGCAAATCCTGGGCCAGCTGCTCGGCCGCGGGCCGCATCAGGCTGCAGTGCGAAGGCACGCTGACCGGCAGGACCTTGGTCAGCTTGGCGCCACGCGCCTTGGCCAGCGTCGCCGCGCGCTCCACCGCCGTGTGGTGGCCGGCCACTACGACCTGTCCGGGCGCATTGAAATTCACCGCCTCCACCACCTCGCCCTGCGCGCTCTCGGCGCAGACCGCGCGCACCTGCTCGTCATCCAGGCCGACGATGGCAGCCATCGCGCCGCTGCCGGCGGGCACCGCCGCCTGCATCAACTGACCGCGGCGCTCCACCAGGCGCAGGGCATCGGCGAACGACAGCGCACTGGCGCAGACCAGCGCGGTGTATTCGCCGAGGCTGTGCCCGGCCATCGCATCCGGTTCAGGCCCGCCGAGCGCGCGCCAGGTGCGCCACACCGCCACGCCGGCAGCCAGCAGTGCGGGCTGGGTGTGTTCGGTGCGGTCGAGCATGTCCGCCGGGCCTTCGCTCACCAGCTGCCACAGGTCGTAGGACAGCGCCGCCGAGGCCTCGGCAAAGGTTTCGCGCACCACGGCATGCCGTGCCGCCAGTGCGCCGAGCATGCCGACCGACTGCGAGCCCTGTCCGGGAAACAGCAGTGCAAAACGCATGAACCTAGTCCCTTGGGTTGTGGGCCTGGCCGCGGCGCGCGCGCGCCACGACAGTCGCGAGCGCCGCGTAACCAACACCCGCCAGCGCGCCGTAGCTGTGTGCCGCGACGATCACCGGTGGCTGCAGCAGGCCTTGCGTGAGCGCGCCATGATAATGCTCCCATGCCAGTTTGCCTATCAGCAGGGCCAGGACCAGGGCCGCGACCGGGTCGGTTCTCTGGCGCAAGGCCTGCACGAGCGCGATCACGAACAGACCATGCAGCATGCCCGACAGACCCACGTACCAGTCCACTTCGGGGTTGCAGGCGTACAGCGCCACGCTGACGGCAAGGCACAGCAGCAGGCAGCGCAGCGCTTGCCACCGCAGCCCGGTGCGGCCCGTGTCCAGCACCGCCAACAGCCAGAGCCCGGCGACGTTCAGCAGCGCGTGCGCCCAGTCGAGATGCACCCAGTGGCCCGTGACCAGGCGATATCCTTCACCCGCCTGCAAACCGGCACGCTCATATTGCAGCAGCAGGCGCAGCTCCGGACCGCCGGCCTGCAAGAGGAGCACCAGCAGGCTCGCCAGCGCGGCGAAGCGCCAGCCCGCGCTGGAGCGCGCGCGCCATTCTGCTATCATGGTTTTGTCTAACGTATTGTTTTCTCCGGAAGAGATCATGAACAAGCCGCATGCCGGCGACAAGCATCGTCACCCCCGAGCCGTCGCGCCGGGCTTCACCCTGATCGAGATCATGGTGGTGGTGGTGATCATCGGCATCCTGGTGGCGATCGTGGCGCCGCGCGTGATGGACCGTCCGGACACGGCGCGCGTGGTCAAAGCCAAGCAGGACATCCGCGTGCTCGAGAGCGCGCTGAACCTCTACCGCCTCGACAACTACACTTACCCCAGCACCGAACAGGGTCTCGAGGCGCTCGTCACGCAGCCCAGCGGCGAGCCACCGGCAAAAAACTGGAAGCCGGGCGGCTATGTGGACCGCTTGCCGAAAGATCCCTGGGGCAACAACTACCAGTACCTGAACCCTGGCGTGCATGGCGAGATCGATATCTTCACTTTCGGCGCCGACAACCGGCCCGGCGGCGAAGGCGTCAACGCCGACATCGGCAATTGGAACCTTGACGGCTAGCGCTTCGCGGCCCCGTGCCCTACCCCCGCGGCAGCGGGGCTTCACCTTCCTGGAAATCCTGGCGGTGGTGGTGATCATCGCCATCACCGTGAGCTTCGCCAGCCTGTCCCTGAGTTCGCGGGCGATCGAGGAGCGGCTCGCGACCGAGGCCGAGCGCCTGGACGCCCTGCTGCGACTCGCCGCCGACGAAGCCGTCGTTCAGGGCCAGGAGATCGGCCTGCTGGTTGCCAACGACGGCTACGCTTTCTACCGCCTCGAGCAGAACCGCTGGCAGCCCTACGAAGAAGGACCGCTGCGTGAACGCGTGCTGCCCGAAGGCCTGAACCTGCGGCTGGTGAACGCCGGCGGCGAGGAGGCGCAGCTTCCGCTGCCAGCGGATGCCGAAGAGGATGGCGACAAGCAGCACAAGCGCGTGCAACCGCAGATCCTGCTGCTGTCCAGCGGCGAACTGACTCCCTTCGTGCTCGAGCTGAGCGTCGCACGGCTGCCGGTGCGCTACCGGGCCGAGGGCCGCATCACCGGCCAGATCGAACTCGAGCGGATCGGAGGCGAGGCGTCTTGAAGGACCGTCGGCAGCGCGGCTTCACGCTGATCGAAGTGCTCGCGGCCGTCGCCGTGCTGGCGCTGGCGCTGGGCGCGGCCATTGCCGGCGCCAGCCAGTATGCCGCCAATGCCGCCTACCTGCGTGACAAAGCCATCGCCAGCTGGGTGGCGCGCAACAAGTTGGTCGAGCTGCACTTGGCACCGACCTGGCCGGAGCTGGGCAAGAGCGACGGCACCGAAGAAATGGCCGGCCGCGAATGGCGCTGGCGCATGGAGGTGCAGAAAACACCGGACGACAAGGTGCGGCGTGTGGACGTCTACGTGGACGCGCCCACGCGCAGCGGTGGCCAGCTGGTCATGCTCAGCGGTTTCTTGACCGCCAGACCACTCGCGCCATGATGCGGCCGACACGCGGATTCACTCTGGTCGAGCTGCTGGCGGCGATCGCCATCTTTGCGGTGATGGCCTTGATGGCCTACGGCGGGCTGTC
>DATLYR010000041.1 GCA_035574475.1 Nevskiales bacterium
AGCCGCCGAGCCCGCCGGTGCTGGCGGTGAAGCTGCAGGAGCTGTTCGGCCTGACGCAGACACCCAGCGTCAACGACGGGCGCACAGCTGTGTCGTTGCATCTGCTGTCGCCCGCGCGCCGGCCGATCCAGGTCACGCAGGATCTGGCCGGCTTCTGGCAGCGCACTTATCCGGAAGTCCGGAAAGAGCTGAAGGGCCGCTACCCGAAGCATCCCTGGCCGGAAGACCCCCGCACGGCGACCCCCACCGCCCGCGCCAAGCCGCGCTAAGCTATTGATTAGTTAAAAACAACGACTGGCGAGTCTTTCGCCAGTCCGGTTAAGCTCTGCGCAACTGAGGGAGGGCTGACTGAGTGAGAATCGTTCCATCCTGCCTGCTTGCTGCGCTGGTGCTGGCATCGGCCATGGCGCAGGCTGCCGCACCCAGCGATCCGGCCGGGCTGGAGGCCTATCTGTTCCGCAGCGAGGATGCCCAGGAGGCGCGCGCTCGCGTCGAGCCCCAGCTCAAGAAGGACCTGCAGAAGCTCGGCCTGCGCTACGGCGCGCCGGTCTACGTGCGCATCTTCAAGGAGGAGCGCCAGCTGGAGCTGTGGGTGCAGCAGGACACGCGCTTCAGGAAGTTCCGCACTTACGACATGTGCAAGATGTCCGGCGGGCTGGGGCCCAAGCTGGAGCAGGGCGACGATCAGGCACCGGAAGGCTTCTACTCGGTGGACGCCAACTGGATGTGGCCGCACAGCAGCTACCACCTGGCCTTCAACATCCGCTACCCGAATGACTACGACAAGGCACTGAACCGCACCGGCAGCGCGATCATGGTGCATGGCGGCTGCTCCTCGTCCGGCTGCTTCGCCATGACCGACGAGAAGATCGAGGAGATCTACACGCTCGCCGCCATGGCCATTGTCAACGGCCAGTCGGAATTCGCGGTGCACGTGTTCCCGTTCCGCATGACCGACGCGAACATGAAGCGCCACAAGGGCGCACGCTGGAGCAAGTTCTGGGCCAACCTCAAGGAAGGCTACGACCTGTTCGAGAGCAGCCAGGTGCCGCCGGCGGTGACGGTCGCCGACAAGCGCTACGTGTTCCAGGACACGAGCCGCATTGCGCAGGTCTGCGACGCATCGCCCTTCGTCTGCGTGGCCGCGCCGAACTGACGGTCGGCCCCGCCGTGCGCACGCTGGGTTATGCGCTGCTGACGCTGGCTGGCCTCGCCCTGCTGGCGCTCGGCATCAGCGTATTCACCTGGCGCACGGCCGAACCCGAACGTCAGCTGCGCGCCGACCTGGTGCGCGTGGACAAGTCCGCACGCCGCCTGGAGCTGCTGCGGGGCGGGGAGGTCATCCGTCGCTACCACGTATCCTTCGGCGCGCGCCCGCGGGGGCACAAGCAACAGGAAGGCGACGAGCGCACGCCGGAAGGGCGCTACCGCATCGACGGCCGCAATGCCCGCAGCCGCTACTACAAATCCCTGCACATCTCCTATCCAAACGCCGAGGATCGCCGCGCCGCGCGCCAGCGCGGGGTTTCACCCGGCGGCGACATCATGATCCATGGCATGCCCAACGGCTGGGGCTGGGCCTGGCTGTTTTTGAAGCCCTTCAACTGGACCGACGGCTGTATCGCGGTCAGCGACCGCGAGATGGACGAGATCTGGCATGCGGTGCCGGTCGGCACGCCGATCGAAATCCGGCCGTAGTCGAGCGCTGCGCTTGCCCTTTGAGGAGAGATCCGCGGATGCGGGCCTGTACCTGCCCGAAATGCAAAACTTAACAAACCTCCGATCAATACCCCGCGTCATGCCGGCGCAAGCCGGAATCCAGCGACTTTCGAAGCGCCACGCCCCGGCCCCCGCCGGTTAATCAGAGCTTGCCTAAAAATTCGGTTTCTTCGTCGCCGAGTCGAAGCGCTCGATGCTGTCGAGGATGGCTTTCTGCGCGTCCTTGGGCCCGTGCCAGCCCTTGACCTTGACCCACTTGCCCTTCTCCAGGTCCTTGTAGTGCTCGAAGAAATGCGCGATCTGGTCGCGAATGGGCTCGGGCAACTCGCGCACGCTGTTCACGTTGCGGTACAGCGGACTGAGCTTGTTGGTCGGGACGACGATCAGTTTCTCGTCGGTGCCGGACTCATCCTCCATCTCCAGCATGCCGATCGGCCGGCAGTTGATCACGCAGCGCGCGATCAGCGGCATCGGCATCATCACCAGCGCGTCCAGCGGGTCACCGTCGCCGCACAGCGTGTGGGGCACGTAGCCGTAGTTGCAGGGATAACGCATCGGCGTGGTCAGGATGCGGTCCACGGTGATCTCGCCGGAGTCCTTGTCGACTTCGTACTTCACCGGCTCGCTGTTCATCGGGATTTCGATGATGACGTTGACGTCATTGGGGGGTTCCTTGCCGGTCTTGACGAGATTCAGGGCCATGAGCACTCCGGTACGCGGGGGAGGGTGGAATCGGGGCGCGATTATACACACGCATAAAAGCCGGCCATAGGAGAAACGCCCGACGACCGGGCTGTCCAAGCCCGGTCTCGGGCGATAGTTGCATCAATAAATGTAAGTCATTTTAAAATAGACTTACATAAATTATTAGTATTACTTTACCAGAAAGGAGGATATATCAGTGGATACCTACATGACGGTCAAGGGGCAGATCGTGATTCCCGCCAAGGTGCGGCGCCGTTTCGGCATCAAGGAAGGCACGCGGGTACAGGTGGATGTTGACGAAAAGGCACACAAGATCATCCTGACGCCCATCACCAGCGAATATATCCAGAGCATGCAGGGGCGGTATCGCGGGAAGGGCCTGCTGAAGGCCCTGGCAGCCGAGAAGAAGCGTGAGAAGGAGTTGTAAGTGTCAAGGAAGTCAAAAGCGTATGTGCTCGATGCCTGGGCTGTGCTGGCCTATCTCGAAGATGAGAAGGTGGGCCCGAAAGTGGCCGAGCTGATGGGCACGGCGATCGAGCAGGGTGCCCCCTTGCTGATGTGCGTCGTGAACGCCGCCGAGGTCTGGTACATCCTCGCGCGCGAGGTTTCAGAAGCGGATGCCGAGAAGAGCATCCAGACCCTGCGTCAGATGGGGGTGCAGTTCGTGGACGCCGACTGGAATCTTGCCCGGCAGGCCGGCGCCCTCAAGTCGAAGCACCGGATGTCATTCGCGGACTGCTTCGCGGCCGCCCTCGCGCTGCAACACAAGGCGGAACTGGTAACGGGCGACAGGGAGTTCAAGCAGGTCGAGAGCGAAGTACGGGTACGGTGGCTGGAGTAGTCGAGCCCACGAAAGGGAAGCGCGGGTCCAGGGGCATTTGAAGCTGGGAACGAGCCGACAACGCGTAACGGCCTGAAAGAAAGAGGGCGCCGAAACGGCGCCCTCTTTGCTTATTGGGGGAACGGTCGCGGACGCGACCGTATTCCAGCACGTAGTGCTTAGAGAAGCGGCACCAACAGCAGCGCCACGATGTTGATGATCTTGATCAGCGGGTTGATGGCCGGGCCGGCGGTGTCCTTGTAGGGGTCGCCGACGGTGTCGCCGGTGACGGCCGCCTTGTGCGCATCCGAGCCCTTGCCGCCGAAG
>DATLYR010000042.1 GCA_035574475.1 Nevskiales bacterium
CAATGTTGATTTTCCGCAGTGGATGATCGAGCGTCTGGATAAAGAGGCCAATCGCCTAGGCGTGACCCGCCAGTCCGTCATCAAGATTTGGCTATCTGAGTGCCTGGAAAGGACGGCTTCTGGCAAGAAATCATTCCACGGGGTGCGTTAAATACGCATCCGTGAGCCAGCGGTAGTTCGAGCACTCAACCCTACCCCCGCATCATCCTCGCCACACCCGCCGCATCCGGCGCGTGCACCACGCCGCGTTCGGTGACGAGCACGTCCACCAGCTTCGCTGGGGTCACGTCGAACACGGGGTTGAGGGCGGGGAAGCCCTCCGGCGCGATGCGCTGGCCGCGGAATTCGGTCAACTCGCGCGCGCTGCGCTCCTCGATCGGGATGGCGGCGCCGTCCGGCGTGGCGAGGTCCACCGTGCTGCTGGGCGCGACCACCATGAACTTGACCCCGTGGTATCGCGCCAGCACCGCCAGCGCATAGGTGCCGATCTTGTTGGCGACATCGCCATTCGCCGCCACGCGGTCGGCACCGACAATGACCCAGTCCACCCGTCCGCGCGCCATCAGCGCGCCGGCCGCGCCGTCGGCGATGAGTTGTGCGGGGATGCCTTCCTGCTGCAGCTCCCAGGCCGTGAGCCGCGCGCCCTGCAGCCAGGGTCGGGTCTCGCCGGCATAGACGTTCTTCAAGCGTCCGGCGGCATGCGCGCTGCGGATCACGCCCAGCGCCGTGCCATGCCCGCCGGTGGCCAGTGCGCCGGTGTTGCAGTGGGTCAGCACCGACACCGGCTGCTGGAACAGCGCCGCGCCCAGTTCGCCCATGCGGCGGTTCATTGCCAGGTCCTCGGCATGGATGGCCTGCGCCTCCGCCAGCAGCTGCGCGGCATCGGCGCCCGCGGCTATCCGGCCGCGCATGCGCGCCAGCGCCCAGTGCAGGTTGACCGCGGTCGGGCGCGAGGCTTCCAGCGCCTGCAGCGCGGCCTGCAGGTCGGCGCCCGCCTGCGCCGCCAGCACCACGCCATAGGCGGCGGCAATGCCAATCGCCGGCGCGCCGCGCACCGCCATGTCGTGGATGGCCTGCGCGACCTCGCCGGCACTGCGGGCAGCCAGGTAGCGCGTCTCGGCCGGCAGCAGCCGCTGGTCGAGCAGCGACAGGTGATCGCCCTGCCAGCGGATCGGCTGGATGCCCTCGGTTGGCGCCTGTGCGTTCATAAACCTTGTTATAGTTCCGGAGTGAAAAACGCGGGTTGCTGCGCAGTTTAGCGCAGCCGCGAGCCCAGCCCGGATTTGCCATGTCCGCCAGCCAGAACAACAACACGCCCGGCCCCGTCGACTGCCTCATCCATGCCCGCTGGATCGTGCCGGTGGAACCGGATGGCGCCGTGCTGGATCACCACAGCCTCGCGATCCGCGGCGGCCGCATCGTCGGCCTGGCGCCGCACACCGAGGCCGAAAAACTTTACCCCGCCGCCGAAACCGTGGAGCTGCCGCGCCACGCGCTGCTGCCGGGGCTGGTCAACGCCCACACCCACGCCGCCATGAGCCTGATGCGCGGCCTGGCCGACGACCTGCCGCTGATGGACTGGCTGCAGGGCCACATCTGGCCGGCCGAGGCGAAGCACGTGTCGGTGGAGTTCTGCCGCGACGGCGTGCAGCTGGCCGTGGCCGAGATGCTCAAGGGCGGCATCACCTGCTTCAACGACATGTATTTCTTCCCCGATGTGTCCGCGCAGGTCGCCGCGGCGGCCGGCATGCGCGCCTGCGTCGGGCTGATCCTGCTCGACTTCCCCAGCGTCTGGGCGCAGGGGCCGGACGAATACCTGGACAAGGCCGCCGCGGTGCACGACGCCTGGCGCGGGCACCCGCTGGTGCGCACCGCCTTCGGCCCGCACGCGCCCTACACCGTCTCGGACGGGCCGCTGGCGCGCATGCGCGTGCTGGCGGACGAGCTGGACATCCCCATCCAGATGCACGTGCACGAAACCGCCTTCGAGGTCGAGCAAGCCCAGGCGCAGGCCGGCCGGCGCCCGCTGGCGCGGTTGCACGCGCTCGGCCTGCTGTCGCCGGCGCTGATGGCGGTGCACATGACCCAGCTCACGGACGATGAGATCCGCCTGTGCGCGGACAGCGGCGTCAACGTCGTGCACTGCCCGGAATCGAACCTCAAGCTGGCCAGCGGCTTCTGCCCGGTCGGCAAGCTGCTGGCGGCGGGCGTGAACGTGGCGCTGGGCACCGACGGCGCCGCCAGCAACAACGACCTCGACCTGCTCGGCGAGATGCGCACCGCCGCACTGCTGGCCAAGGCCGTGGCGGGCGATGCCAGCGCCCTGCCCGCGCACACGGCGCTGCGCATGGCCACGCTCAACGGCGCGCGTGCGCTGGGCCTGGCCGAGGAGATCGGCTCGCTGGAAGTGAACAAATGGGCCGACCTGTGCGCCATCGAGCTCGGCGGCATCGAGACCGAGCCGCTGTACCACGTGCTGTCGCAGCTCGTGTATGCCGCCAGCCGCCACCAGGTCAGTGATGTCTGGGTCGCCGGGCGCCGGTTGCTGCACGAGCGCCGCCTGACCACGCTGGACGAAACCGCCCTGCTCGCCCGCGCGCGCGAGTGGCAGGCACGCATCGCCGCCAACGACCCGTCATGACCACCGCAGCACCGCCCAACGCCGACCCGGAGGAACTGCGCAAGTTCGCGGCCATGGCCGCGCGCTGGTGGGACCCGGACGGCGAGATGAAGCCGCTGCACCAGATCAACCCGCTGCGCCTGCGCTATGTCGACGAGCGCGCGCCGCTGGCCGGCCGGCGCGTCTGCGACGTCGGCTGCGGCGGCGGGCTGCT
>DATLYR010000043.1 GCA_035574475.1 Nevskiales bacterium
ACATTCCCGCCCCGGGCGCCGCGCCTATGCGCAGTCGCCGGCAACCCCGGCCGCGGTGACGGGCATTCCGGCCACGCTGTTGCGTCAGACGGCGCCGCCGCTGCCGGAGTTGTCCGAGCTGGACGTGGTGCGCCACTACACGCGGCTGTCGCAGCGTAATTTCTCCATCGACACGCATTTCTACCCGCTCGGTTCCTGCACCATGAAGTACAACCCGCGCGCCTGTAATGCGCTGGCGATGCTGCCGGGCTTCGTGGGCCGGCACCCGCTGGCGCCGGCCTCGCACAGCCAGGGCTTTCTCGCCTGCCTGTACGAGCTGCAGGAAATCCTGAAGGAAGTGACCGGCATGAAAGGCGTATCGCTGACGCCGATGGCCGGCGCACAGGGCGAGTTCGCCGGGCTGGCGATGATCCGCGCCTACCACCTGTCGCGTGGCGACACGGCGCGTACCGAGGTGCTGGTGCCGGATGCGGCCCATGGCACCAATCCCGCCACCGCCACGATGTGCGGTTACACCGCGCGCGAGATTCCCACCGATGCCAATGGCGACGTGGACCTCGACGCGCTCAAGGCCGCGGTCGGCCCGCAGACCGCCGGCATCATGCTGACCAATCCCTCCACGCTGGGCGTGTTCGAGCGGCGCATCGTGGAGATCGCGAAGATCGTGCACGCGGCCGGCGGTTTGCTGTACTACGACGGCGCCAATCTCAATGCCATCCTCGGCAAGGTGCGGCCCGGCGACATGGGCTTCGACGTCATCCACATGAACCTGCACAAGACCTTCTCCACGCCGCACGGTGGCGGCGGGCCGGGCTCGGGCGCGGTCGGCGTGAGCCAGCGGCTGCTGCCCTTCATGCCGGTGCCGCTGGTAGGGAAATCCACCCCCTCCCCCAGCCCCTGCCCACAAGGGGGAGGGGGGCATTCTCTTTCTCCCTCCCCCTCGATGGGGGAGGGTTGGGGTGGGGATGAACGCTACCGCTGGCTCGACGAGCGCGACCTGCCGCAGAGCATCGGCCGCCTGTCGGCCTTCATGGGCAACGCCGGCGTGCTGCTGCGCGCCTACGTCTATGCGCGCATGCTCGGCCGCGAGGGTATGCACCGCGTGTCCGAATTCGCCACGCTCAACGCCAACTACCTGATGGCGCGGCTGCGCGACAAGGGCTTCGATCTGGCCTTCCCCTCGCGCCGCGCCAGCCACGAGTTCATCATCACGCTGAAGCGCCAGAAGCAGGAAATCGAGCTGACCGCGACCGACGTCGCCAAGCGCCTGCTCGATTACGGCTTCCATGCCCCGACCGTCTACTTCCCGCTGCTGGTGCCGGAGTGCCTGCTGATCGAGCCGACCGAGACCGAGTCGCGCGAGACCCTGGATGCCTTCGTCGAGGCGATGGCGGCGATCTGGGACGAAGCGAAGGCCGACATCGGGAAGCTCAAGGGCGCGCCCTACACCACGCCAGTGCGGCGGCTCGACGACGTGCGCGCCGCGCGGCAACTGGACGTGTGCTGGCGGGGCTGAGATTCAAGAATGGACAGGATAAACAGGATTCGCAGGATTAACACGCAAGAATTTTCTCTGTAAAGAATATTTCTTCATCCTGTTAATCCTGGACATCCTGTTATCCTGTCACCTCTTCGGCTTCTCTGAGTTGGGTATTGCGATGTCGGCTCTGATCTGCGGTTCCTTCGCCTACGACACCATCATGGTGTATCCGGGCTATTTCAAGAACGAGATCCTGCCGGACAAGGTGCACATGCTGAACGTGTCCTTCCTGGTGCCGGAACTGCGGCGCGAGTTCGGTGGCTGCGCCGGCAACATCGCCTACAATCTGCGCCTGCTCGGCGGCGACGGCGCGCCGATGGGCACCGTGGGCCGCGACTTCGCGCCCTATGCCGAGTGGATGGACCGGCACGGCATCCGCCGCGATTTCCTCAAAACCATCGAGGAGGCCTACACCGCGCAGGCCTATATCACCACCGATCTGGACGCAAACCAGCTCACCGCCTTCCATCCGGGCGCGATGAACTACGCCCACACCCAGTCGGTGCCGGACACGGGCATCACGCTCGGCATGGTGTCGCCCAACGGCCGCGAGGCCATGCTCCAGCACGCGCGCGAGTTCGCCGAGCGCGGCATCCCGTTCTTCTTCGACCCGGGCCAGGGCATGCCGATGTTCGACGGGCATGCGCTCAAGCTGTTCGTGGAGCAGGCGCATTACGTCACGCTCAACGATTACGAGTACGAGCTGCTGCGCGAGCGCACCGGCTGGGACGCCGACGACATCACCGGCCGCGTCGAGGCGCTGATCGTGACCGGTGGCGCCAAGGGCTCGGTGATCTACCATCGCGGGCGGCGCTACGACATTCCCGTCGCGACGCCGAAGGCGGTGGTGGACCCCACCGGCTGCGGCGATGCCTACCGCGCCGGTCTGATCTACGGGCTGATGCGCGGCATGGACTGGGAAACCACCGGCCGCATCGCCTCGCTCATGGGCGCGATCAAGATCGAAAAACCCGGCACCCAGAACCACCACTTCATGCCGGAGGAATTCCGGCACCGGTTCAAGGCCGAGTTCGGCTACGCCCTGGACTGATTGTTCTGGCTTCGCCCTCCCCTGGATGGGGGTGAGGGTATTCAGCCCGCCGCCAGTTCTTCGAGCCGGCTGACCGGCGCCGAGCACTGCAGGCCGCGGCATCGGTAGGCGACGATCTCGCCCTGCGGTTTCTTGTCGGCCAGCGCGGCGGGCAGCTCGGCTGCGTCCGCGGGAATCGCGAAGATCAATCGTTGCAGCGCATGGTTCTGCGCCAGCGCAGCCTGCCAGTCCCGAAGTCTCTCGGGCGTGCCGCGCAGGATCAGGATTTCCGGCGGATTCAGCGCTTCCTGCAGCGCCATCAGCAGGGTCGGATAGGCGAGCGGATGGTTCTGCATGGCCGGGAAGGCCAGCTGCAGCGTGCGCTCGGCCGCATGCAGATAGCGGGTCTCGCCCAGCAGCCAGCCGAGCCGGTTGAGCGCGCGCGCCGCGATGCCGTTGCCGGAGGGCAGGGCCTCGTCGGCCAGCGGTTTCATGCGCGCCAGCAGTTTTTCGTGATCGTGCGCGGTAAAGAAAAAGCCACCGTGCGTGCGATCCTCGAAATGTGTCAGCAAGGCCTCGGCCAGTTCGCGCGCGAAGGCCAGGTCCGCGCCGCGCCAGCGCAGTTGCAGCAATTCCAGTACCGCCTCCAGCAGCAGGGCATAATCGTCCAGGTAGGCGGTCAGGTGGGCCTTGCCGTCCTTGTACGTGGCCAGCAGACGGCCGTCGCGGTACAGCGTGCAATGGATGAAATCCAGCGCGCGCTGCGCGGCGTGGAGGCAGTCCGCGCGCCCGAGCTGCCGGGCCGCGGCGGCGAGCCCTTGGATCATCAGTGCGTTCCAGCTGGTCAGGATCTTGTCGTCGCGCCCCGGGCGGACGCGCTTTTCCCGGAGATCGAATAGTGTTTTCCGGCAGTACGCCAGCCGCTCGCGTATGGCTTCCGGCGATTGGCCGGATGCCTTCGCGAGCCTGTCCACGGATTCGTAGCCATGCAGGTGCCACTGGCCTTCGAAGTTGGGTGCGCGGTCGAGGCCGAAGCGCTGCGCGAACAGCCGATAATCCTCGTCCGGGAGTGTGCCGGCCACTTCCTCCCGCGTCCAGACGTAATACTTGCCTTCGTGGCCCTCCGAGTCGGCATCCAGGCTGGAGTAGAAGCCACCCTCGGGCGACTGCATCTCGCGCAGCACCCAGTCCGCAGTCAGGCTGGCCGCCTGCGTAAAGACCGGGTCGGACCCGATGCGGGCGGCGGCGCTGCACAGCGCCAGCAGTGGACCGTTGTCGTACAGCATCTTCTCGAAGTGCGGGATCATCCACTGCGCATCCACCGAGTAGCGGCAGAAGCCGCCGCCGAGGTGGTCGAACAGCCCACCTTCGCACATCCGGTGCAGGGTGAACAAGGCCATGCTGAGCGCAGCGCCATACCGCTGCGGCGCACGCGCCCACAGTCTCAACAGCAGCTCGATCTGTGGCGCATGCGGAAATTTGGGGGCATCGCTGAAACCACCATGCTCGCTGTCGAAGTTGCGCTCCAGTTGGAGGAAGGCCTGGCCCAGCGGCGCGTCACTGAGCACCTGCCGCCCCTCCGCGACCGGCTCGAGGCGCTGCAGCACTTCGCGCAGGCGCCTGTCCTGTTCGCCGAGCTGGTCCTTGTTCTGGGCATACCAGTCGGCCACGTGCTGCAGGACGTACCTGAAGGCCGGCAGGCCATGGCGCGGCTCGCGCGGGAAATAGGTGCCGGCGAAAAAAGGCGCCTGCGTCTTCGGGTCCAGCACCACGGTGAGCGGCCAGCCGCCCCCGCGCTGCATCATCAGCTGGTGCGCGGTCTGATAGATGCGGTCGAGGTCCGGGCGCTCCTCGCGGTCCACCTTGATGTTGACGAAGTGCCTGTTCATCAGCGCTGCGGTCTCTTCGTCCTCGAAGGACTCGTGCGCCATGACGTGGCACCAGTGGCAGGCCGAGTAGCCGATCGAGAGCAGGATCGGCTTGTCCTCCTGTCTCGCCCGCGCGAGCGCCTCCTCGCCCCAGGGATACCAGTCCACGGGGTTGTGGGCGTGCTGGAGCAGGTAGGGGCTGGTCTCTTTGGCCAGGCGGTTGGCGTGCTTGGGCTTGGGGGCCGGCGAGGGCGGCTCAACGCCCTGGGCCAATCCCCCGAAAACCAGAAGGACAACTGTGGTCGCGAAGCATCGAGCGGCAATGATCGTGGATTGTGGCGTCATGCCGCCCATTCTACACGGCCGAC
>DATLYR010000044.1 GCA_035574475.1 Nevskiales bacterium
CCGTGTCCTTCCCCGCTGGGCGGGCGCGTTGCTGGCCCTCAACGCCCTGTTGGTTCCCCTCGGTGCCCTCGTTCCCCCGGCGTACCAGCCCAAGATCATCATGATACCAATCGGGCTTGCGCTGGCATGGCTGGGATACGCACTCTGGGCGGAACGGCGCGCGCAGGCCCCCGAGCCCGTCCTTGGCACGGCCGGCCCCTAGATTCGCCACACGGGAGCCGAGGTTGCCTTCGCTGGCAACTGCATGGTGGGGACAGGCGGCCATATGGTCGCTTGTCGCATGCACCATCAATGGTGAGGATGCTACACCACCGTATCCGCTCGCCTCGGAACGCGCTGCGAAGTGCGTACAAACCAATGCCTATCCGTTAAGGAGCCGCCCATGAACGTCTCTGATGCAGGTCGCGTCCCCGCTGGCCCGCCGCGGCATGCGCGCGGGAAACAACAGCAACCCATAGCGCCGGCCAAGGCACGCTCGGCAGTCTGGCTCGTGGCTGGCCTGCTCGTGTTCAGCGCTATGCCGCTCGTCGGCGGCGTGTTTCGCCTCACTCAGTTGGCGAGCGGCGCGGCGATCACGCCCGCCGGACCGAGCGCGGCGAAGACCAGGTGGCTGGCGGCCCAGCGCAGCCGCGAGACCGGCGTGGCTAGCACCACTTCGGCGCGCAGCTCCAGCTCCTCCGCCCGCAATCGCAGCGTGGCCTGGATCGCGTAGAGCGCGATGATCGGGCCGAAGGTCAGGAAGTACAGGTCGAAGACCACGTCGCTGGGCCGCGCCGTGCCGCCGACATCGCGGAAGAAGTCCATCAGCTGTGGGTTGACCGTCAACAGGTCCGCGACGGTCGTGGCGACGAACCCGAACGCCAGGCCGATCACCGCGAACGCGGCGGCCCAGCCGAGCAGCAGGCCCCGCTGCAGCCGCCAGGCCAGCGCCAGGGGGCTGCGCAGCCGCGCCGCAGCTCTGGCAGACCCGAGGCGTGGGGGCAGCAGACCGGCGCCAAGGTCGCGCCTGACAGAGAGCGCGTAGGCCAGCGCGATCAGTGCGACGTCGGCCGCGAGGAACAGCGCAAAGACCCACCACTGCTCGCCAGCAAAAGGGCGCGTGAGCCGCGCCCAACCGGCCGGTGACAGCCAGGACAGCCAGGCCAGTCGGCCTTCCGCACCGCCGACATCGCCAACCGCGCGCATCAGATAGCACAGGACCAGGACGCCCAGCGCGATGCCGCGGGCCGCGCCGGCGCTTTCGGCCAGCTGTGCGGCAACAGCTGCGACTGCCGTGATCGTCCAAGCCGCGGCCGCCACCGACAGCCCCAGGGCGATCGATCCGCTGGCGTCGAGCCCGAGGGCCATGAGCCCAGCTGCCGCACATGCGGCCATCACCAGGTTGGCGGCAAACGTCACGGCCAGCGCCGCGGTCAACGGCGCGTGCCTGCCGACCACCGTCGAGCCGAGCAGCTCGCGCCGTCCGGCCTGCTCGTCGGCGCGAGTGTGCCGGATGACCGTGAGCAGACTGGCCAGGCCGCCCAGAAACAGCCCCTGAACGGTCCACCGCCAGGCGACGAGCCCGCCCAGGGTTGGCGCGAAAACCGGCCCGACCAGCGCCACCACGGCCGGGCTGCCGGCGGTCTCGGCGGCGTAGGCCTGCTGCAGCTCGGCGGTGGGGTAGAGGTTGGCGAAGCTGGCCGCACTTCCGAGGGCCAGCAGCGCGGTCAGCACGATCCAGACGGCAGCACGACCCGGTCGCGCCGCAGGATCAAGCGGATCAGCGCCCTGGTGCCCGTTAGCTCGTTCATCGTGCCACCTCCTCGGCTGCATCAGGCTGCGTGCTTTGCTCAGTTGTCTCATAGTGCCGAAGAAAGAGTTCCTCCAGTGTGGGCGGCTGGCTGACCAGGCTGATCACGCCAGCGCTGGTCAGCTCGCGCAGCGCGCGACCCAATGCGTCAGCATCCACGGCGAAGCGCACCGTGTTCCCCTGGATGTCGAGGTCATGCACACCCGGCATGCCCGCCAGCCCCACCGGCGCGGTCGCGACCTCGGCGGTGATGGTGGTGCGGGTGAGGTGGCGCAGATCGGCCAGTGTGCCGCTTTCGACCGTGCGTCCAGCGCGGATGATCGTGACGCGGTCGCACAGCGCCTCGACCTCGGCCAGGATGTGGCTGGAGAGCAGCACAGTTCGGCCCCTGGCCTGTTCCTCGGCGATGCACTGCCGGAAGACTGCCTCCATCAGCGGGTCGAGCCCCGAGGTCGGCTCATCCAGGATGAGCAGCTCGACGTCGGAGGCCAGCGCGGCGATCAGCGCGACCTTCTGGCGGTTGCCCTTGGAGTAGGTGCGCGCCTTGCTGCGCGGGTCGAGATCGAAGCGCGAGAGCAGCGCGGCGCGACGGCGTGGGTCGAGCCCGCCGCGCAGCCGGCCCAGCAGGTCGATGATCTTGCCGCCCGAGAGGTTGGGCCACAGCGAGACGTCGCCGGGCACATAGGCCAGGCGGCGATGCAGCGCGGTGGCATCCCGCCAGGGGTCGCCGCCGAGCAGCCGGGCTTGGCCGGCATCGGCCCGCAGCAGGCCGAGCAGGATGCGGATGGTGGTGGTCTTGCCGGCGCCGTTGGGGCCGAGAAAGCCGTGCACCTCGCCGGTGCGGACGGACAGGTCGAGCCCATCCAGGGCGCGCGTGGGGCCGAACGACTTGACCAGGCCGGATACCGAGATCGCAGTGTTCATCTATGATATCTCCTTTGGTGGAGTGCCGGTGTAAGCGTTCAGCCCTCAGCGGTTAGCTATCAGCTTTTCGTGGCATCCTCATGCGTTGGAGCGACTGACAACACTGTCTTGCGAGAAGAGATATTCCGCGTGGGGCAGCACACTGACGGCTGATAGCTGATTGCTGAACGCTTACGTGCCAGTTCAAGGTTTCGGGTTTGGGCGAGCCTCAGGCGGCGCGCACGGCGTCACGGCGAGCAGCGTCAGCCCGAGATCGCGCACCCTGGCGATCTGCCCGTACAGCGCCGCCTGGTCGATCGCCACCCCGCG
>DATLYR010000045.1 GCA_035574475.1 Nevskiales bacterium
GCTCAGGGCATGGCCTCGGCCGTGCGGCGCAGGGTGACGTTGCGGTTGTGGGTCTCGCGCATCCACAGCGCGCCGGCCAGGCCCAGCAGCGCGACGCCGAAGGACATGCCCAGCGCGTTGCGGTAGTCGCTCCAGGCGTAGTGGCGCAGGCCGTTCACGACCGTGCCATCCCAGGTCAGGTCCATGATCCAGCCGAACAGCGGCTGCAGCACGGCCGCGCCCAGGAACAGCGCAGTGTTGACCAGCGCGATGGCCATGCCGGAGGCCTGCGGCCGTGCCAGCTCCTTGGCCGCGGCATAGGCCGGCACCACCGCGGCGGTGGACAGGCCCATGACGGCGAACAGCAGGTAGCCGCTCCAGCCCGGCCCCCAGGGCAGCAGGATCATCGCCAGCCAGCACAGGCAGGCGAGCGCGGCGGCGGCCACCAGCACCGGCTTGCGCCGGCCGAGCGCGTCCGACAGCCAGCCGGAGGCGAAGGAGCTGAAGGCAAAGCACAGCAGGTTGAGCGTGAGATAGGTCGAGGCGGCAGCGCGGTCGAGGCCGAAGCGGTCCTGGATCAGCGGCACGCCCCACAGGCCGTTGAACGCCAGGCCGTTGCCGAGCATGCCGAAGAAAAACAGCACCGCCGGCCACAATGCGCGCGTGCCGAGCACCTCGCGCAGGCTGTGCCACCAGTGCTGCGAATACTGCGTCACCGGCTCGATGCCGGCGAGCGCGCGCGGGCTGGGAAAGCCGGCCTGCTCCGGCGTGTCGCGCACGCAGCGCCAGATGAACACCGCCAGCAGCAGCGAGAACAGGCCCATGCCGACGAATACGCTGCGCCAGGTGGTGACGGTGAGCAGCAGCGACAGCGGCGCCGCCGACAGCACCGAGCCGAGATTGCCGAGCAGCACCACGAAACCGCTGACCGCGGCGTAGCGGTGCTCGCTGAACCAGCTGGCGTTGAGCTTCATCACGCCGATGAAGGCGGTGGACACGCCAAGGCCCACCAGGAAACGGCCGAGGCTGGCGACCCACAGGCTGGGCGCCAGCGCGAACAGGATCGAACCGCCGCCGGCGATGACCGAGAACAGCGCCACGCTGCGTCGCGGCCCCAGCGTGTCGGCCAGGATGCCGGAGGGGATCTGCATCGCGGTGTAGACGTAGTAATAGATGCCGGCCAGCGTGCCGAGCGCCACCGCCGAGGTCTGGAAGGCGGCGCGCAGCTCATCCGCGATCACCGCCGGCGCCATGCGGTGGAAGAACGCGACCATGAAGGCCACCGTCAGCAGCCCGAGGCTCAGCCAGCGCAGGCGCTGGAAGCGCCGCTGCTCGTCCGGGCTGCTGAAGCTGCGCGCGGTCATGGGCCGCGCATTGTACGGGATTCCGCCCCGGCGGCCGGCAGAAACTCAAGAACGCGACAGGATAACAGGATGTCCAGGATCAGCAGGTTGATTCTTTCGCAAAAAATCCCGTCCAGTGAATCCTGATCGTCCTGTCTATCCTGTCCATTCTTTCGCCGATGGTCAGGACGTTGTACTGAAGAATCCGCGCAGCTGGCGGATGCGCTGCAGCATGCTCGGCGGCGCGGCCTGGATGGCCGGGGTTTCCTGCACGCGGTAGCGCTGCGCCAGCAGCGGATTGGCCTTGAGCGTCTGGTGGCGCTGGATCGCCTGCTGCACGCTGCGTCGGCACATGGCCTCGCGCGTGGGCTTGATCAGGAAGCGGAAGATCTGGCCCTGATTGATCAGGTCGATGGCGACGTTGGCGTCGCTGCGGTGCGTGAGCACGATGGACACCACCTGCGGGTGGTGCTGCTTGAGCAGCCCGAGCATGGTGGTGACGCTCTCGCTGCCGATCATGGTCTCCGTGATCAGCACGCCGATCGGGTGCTTGTCGAGCAGGTCGAGCGCATCGGCAATGCTGGTGGCGTGGTGCACCTCGTAGTCGGCGCCGAGCATGCGTTTGATCTCGTCCACCGCGATCATGTCGCTGTCGAGCATGAGGATCGCCGGACGGGCGTTGCCGGCCATGGCAGCCGGCGACTCGGCGTCGAGCTGACTGACCTGCTCGCCGGACAGCTTGCGCGCCGCCTCGACCGCCTGCGCGATCATGTCCTGCAGATCGGCATTCGACCAGGGCTTGTGCACGAAGCGGTAGATCTCGCCGTCGTTGATCGAACCGAGGATGGCGCTGAAGTCGGAATAGCCGGTCAGCAGGATGCGCATCGCGCGCGGACGGATCTTGCGCGCCTCGCGCAACAGCTCGACCCCGACCATGCCCGGCATGCGCTGGTCGGAGACGATCACATCCACGTCGTGCTGGCGCAGCAGCGCCAGCGCCTGCTCGCCGCCGTTCGCCAGCAGCACGTCGTACTGGCGGCGGAACATGATGCGCATGGTGGTGAGGATGGATTCTTCGTCGTCCACGAACAGCAGACGCGCCCGTGCGCCATCCGGTTCGGGCGTTATGACGCTGGCAGTGGCTTCCATGGCGATACCTCCGGCTTCCTGGCTATGCGGCTTCCGCCTGCTGCTGCACCGGCAGCGTTACCGTGAAACGCGAACCCTTGCCGGGCTGCGACTGCACGTCGATGCGGCCGCGGTGCTCCTGCACGATCTGGTACACGATCGACAGGCCCAGCCCGGTGCCCTTGCCGACCTCCTTGGTGGTGAAGAACGGCTCGAAGATCTTGTCCATCACCTCCGGCGTCATGCCGCAGCCGGTGTCCTCGACCACGATCTGCACCTCGCCGCCGGTGGCGCGCGTGGTCAGGCGGATCTGGCCCTGGCCGCTGATCGCCTGCGTGGCGTTGGTGATCAGGTTGAGGAAGATCTGGTTGATCTGCGAGGGCGCGCACTGGATCTGCGGGACCTGGCCGTAGTTCTTAACCACCTCGATGCGGTCCTTGAGCTGGTTGCGGCAGATGGTGAGCGTGCCGTCCAGGCCCTCGTTGACGTCGAACCAGTCCATGCGCGAGCGGTCCAGGCGGCTGAAATCCTTCAGGTTGGTGACCAGGTCGTTGATCTGGTTGAGGCCGCGCAGGCTGTCGGTGAGCAGCGTGCCGGCGTCGTCGAGCACGCCGGTGTCCACCTGCGCCTCGGTGGCCGCCAGCTGATCGAAGGCCTGGGCGATCTGGGTTTCGTCCGCATGCGGCGCGCGGATCAGCCCGATGGTCTGGGCATAGCGATCGAGCAGGCGCTTGATGTCCTGGAACATGCCGCTGGCCATCTCGACGTTGCTGCGCACGAAGCCCAGCGGCGTGTTGATCTCGTGCGCCACGCCGGCCACCATCTGGCCGAGGGAGGCCATCTTCTCGGCCTGCACCACCTGCGCCTGCGAGGACTTGAGCGCCGCGTAGGCCTTGGTCAGGTCCCGGGTGCGCTCCTGCACCTTGATCTCCAGGGTCTCGTTGGCGCGCTGCAGCTGGCGGTTGGCCTTGTCCAGATCGATGAAGCTCTTTCTCAGCCGCCAGCCGAGGTAGGCCAGGCCGAGCAGCAGCACGACCGCATAGCCGATCAGGATCAGGCGGTAGGTCTCGGCCTCGCGCAGGCGCGCGTTGTGCACGGCGTCATAGCTGGCCTCCAGCTCGGCCAGGGTCTTGACCGTCGGCGCCTTGAGGATCTCGCCGAGCAGACGCTCGTTCGCCTGGCGCTGGTTGAGCACCGCGTTGGGCCGCGAGGCCAGCTGCACCGCCTGATGCTGCACCTCGATCGGCAGGGTCGGCGCCAGCTTGGAGATCTCCAGACCCAGATCGGCGAGCTTCTGCGCATTCTCCGGCGCCGGCAGCAGGCCGTATTCGAGCACTTCCTTGATCAGCTGCAGGATCTGCTGACGCACCGCGGTCTCGCTGGCGGGCAGCGCAGCCAGCACCTCCTCACCGGCCAGGCGGATGGTTTCGATGGACTCGGCCAGCGACAGGTTGTCGGTCTCGAACTGCTCGACCTGCTGCAGCTTCTTTTCCATCGCCGCGCGGTAGTTGTCGTAGGCCTGCTTGAGCCGCGCATCGCCCAGCTTCTCGATGGCGTTCTCGCCCTGGTTGAGGCTGTCCACCGCCTTGCGCACCTCGGGCAGCATGTCGATCAGCGCGGTGGAATCCGGGTCGATCAGCAGGCGCGCGCGCAGCGTTTCCTCGTTGAGGCGGCTGTCGAGCTGCTTGAGCTGGCGCAGCGACTCGAGCGTGGCGTTGTGCGCCGACAGGTCGAAGGTCTGGCTCAGAGTCATGAGGTAGACGAGTGCGCCGACCGCAAGACCGGCGACCAGGGCAAGGAGCAAGCGTTGGATCATGGCGTTACCTGCGCGATATCGGGGTCAGCGGGAGGTCAGTTTCTTGACCGCGTCGGGCGTGAAATTGTCCGGCGTCAGCGGATAGGAGAAGTCGCCCGGCTTGTCCTCGCTGAACATCGACGTGACGAAATAGCCACCCGACTGCAGGTCGTAGATGACCTCGGGCACACTGGTGCCGAACTGCACGGGCTGCACGTAGATGATGAAGCCTTCGTGGAACTTCCAGTACTGGTCGCGCTGGTCGTAGTAGTCCACCATCGCGATCGACCAGCTGTCCTCGTCGATGTAGAACACGCGCTTCTTGAAGCTGTGGCGCAGCTCCGGCACGTTGTTGGCCTCGACCACCCACACCCGGTGCAGCTCGTAGCGCGGCAGGTCCTGGTTGAGGTGGCCGGGCTTGACCAGATCGGCGTACTTCACCGGCGGCCGGTTCATGACCGCGTTGTTGTAGCCGATGTACATCTCGCGCTTGCCCACCAGCTTCCAGGTGTAGCGGTCGAGCGCGCCGTTGAACATGTCCACCTGGTCGTAGAACTGGTTGCCGTCGGTGCCCTCGGCCGGGTTGTCGTAGGCCACGTTGGGCGCGCGCCGCAGGCGGCGCAGCTGCGGGTTGTAGATCCAGGCGCTGCGCTTGGACGGATGCTCCCAGGCCAGGATGAACTGGCCGGCCACGCGCGGCGGCGAGATCGAGTTGAACAGGTACAGCAGGAAGGTGCTCTCGGGCGTGTCCAGCGGCTTGGGGTCCTTCAGGCTGGCGTACTGGAACAGCACGTCCTCGACGATCTTGCTGTAGGCGACGGTGCCGTTGGGCAGCACGATGGCCTGGTTGTTGTAGCGCCGCACGTGCTCGCCACGGTACTTCAGGCGGTGGTTCCAGATCGGCTCGGCGCCGCTGGTCGGAATCGGAAACGGGAAACCCTGGCGCGCACCCTTGATCGCATCGGGGTTGCCGCCGACCAGCTCCGCACTGGTCGCGTTGGCCTTGGTCGCCTGGTAGATCTGCTCCGGATAGGCCACCGAGCGATGGCTCGGGTAGATGTTCATCTTGTAGTCGGCGAAGCGCTCGAACATCTTCAGATGCCCGACCGACAGCTTGTCGCGGTACTGGGCGAGATTGGCGCGCGTGATGGTGAACAGCGGGCGCTCGCCCGGGAAGGGGTCGGGGAAGTTGTCCCAGTCGGGCGTCAGCGTGCCCTTCTGCGGCAACCCGCCGGTCCACTCCGGGATCGTGCCCTCGGCATTGCCCGCCTTCTCGGCCCCGATCGGCGTCAGATCCTTGCCCAGGCGCTCGGCCTCGGCGGGCGATACCTTGGCCGTCGCCGTCCCGCTCGCAACAAAAACCAGCAGTCCACAGGCCAGAAACACTGGCCGTGCCATCGATACTCGCCCCATGAAAATCCCTCCTGCGCGTTGAATGCCCGCTTCCCTGCCCTCATCCCTGTGTTTTTGTTGTCTATTTTTTATACACGTTACTGCCCGGCGGCGGCAGGGTCAATGGCTGGGTTGACGCCCGCAGCCGTCTGTGCGGCCTAATCGCCGCCGGAGACGGCTGTGGCGATGCGCACCGGCAGGCGCCGCGATCCCCAACCGCCCGGCGGGCCTGCGAACTCGCCTGGCAGCGGTGTGGCGCAGCGGCGGCACTGGCCATCATCGGTCAGATTCCAGGCGCCCAGTTCGTATCCCTCGCGCTCGATCAGCAGCGCGCCGCAGCCGGCACACCAGGTACTGCCGCCCTCGCGGTCGCGCACGTTGCCGGTGTAGACGTAGCGCAGCCCGTTGCGGCGCGCGATGGCGCGGGCACGCGTCAGTGTCGCTGGCGACGTGGCCGGCCTGTCGGTCATCTTCCAGTCGGGATGGAAGGCGGTGAAGTGCAGCGGTACGTCGGGGCCGAGGTTCTCCATGATCCACCGGCTCTCCGCCTCGATCTCGGCCTCCGAATCGTTCTCGCCCGGAATCAGCAGCGTGGTGATCTCGAACCAGACCTTCGTTTCGCGCTTGAGATAGACCAGTGTGTCGAGCACCGGCTGCAGATGGCCGCCGCAGACCTTCCAGTAGAAACTCTCGTTGAAGGCCTTGAGATCCACATTGGCCGCATCCATGTGCCGGTACAGCTCAGCGCGTGGCGCGGGACACTGGTAGCCGGCGGTCACTGCCACGGACTGGATGCCCAGCGCGTGCGCGGCATCGGCCACGTCCATGGCGTACTCCATGAACACCACCGGGTCGTTGTAGGTGTAGGCGATGCTGGCGCAGCCGAGACGCTGCGCGGCGCGCGCGAGCTGCTCGGGGCTCGCGCGGTCGGCCAGCGTGTCCATCTCGCGCGACTTGGACATGTCCCAGTTCTGGCAGAACTTGCAGGCGAGGTTGCAGCCGGCGGTGCCGAAGGACAGCACGGCCGTGCCGGGCAGGAAATGGTTGAGCGGCTTCTTCTCGATCGGGTCCACGCAGAAGCCGCTGGAGCGGCCATAGCTGAACAGCTTGACCTGGCCGTCCTCGCAGCCGCGCACGAAGCACATGCCACGCTGGCCCTCGCGCAGCTTGCAATAACGCGGGCAGACGTCGCACTGCACACGGCCATCCTCGAGCCGGTGCCAGTGGTGGGTGGGAACGACGGTCTGCAGCATGGCAACCCCGGCCGGCCTTGCTCTATATAGCAGTATAGGAGGCGATCGCAGCGAGGTGCTGCATGCGCGTGCGTCCGCCGGCGGTAGCCGGCGCTTTCTACCCGGACGATCCCGTGGCGCTGCGGCGCGGGGTGGCGCAGCTGCTGCGTGACAACCCCTGCCCCGGCCCCGTCCCCAAAGCGCTGATCGCGCCGCATGCCGGCTATGGGTATTCCGGCCCGGTCGCGGCGCATGCCTACAACCGGCTGGGGCCGGCCGCCAACGCCATCCGGCGGGTGGTGCTGCTCGGGCCCGCTCACTACCTGCCCGTCGCGGGCATCGCCCTGCCGACGGCCGACGCCTTCGCCACCCCGCTCGGCGCGATGCCGCTCGACCACGCCGCGCTGCAGACCCTGCGTGACCTGCCGCAGGTGATGGAATGGGGCGCGCCGCATGCGCCTGAACACAGCCTCGAGGTGCAGCTGCCCTTCCTGCAGACCTTGCTGCCCACAGCCCGGCTGGTGCCGCTGCTGGTCGGCGAAACCGCGCCGGAGGCGGTGGCCGAGGTGCTCGAGCGACTCTGGGGCGGGGCTGAAACCCTGATCGTGGCCAGCTCCGACCTCAGCCACTACCGCCCCTACGCCGAGGCC
>DATLYR010000046.1 GCA_035574475.1 Nevskiales bacterium
GACGCGCTTTTCCTTGCCGGCGAATCGGTAATTGAAGCGCCACCACTTGCCGCCGTTCGGCGCGATCTCCAGGTAAAGGCCGGCGCCATCGAACAGCCGCAGCGGCTTCGTGGATGGCTTTTGCTTGCGGATCGCGGGGTCGGTGAGGGCCATTTCTGGGGGCAACTCCCGGAATCACATTGCCAGTTGCCCCCAGCTGCCCCCAGTTGCCCCCGGATTGCAATGGACGAGGCCGGATGGGCAGGGACGATAAATCAGCGGAATCGCCAGTGTTTATGCGGGCGATCCGGCTTCTGGTGGACTTCTGCGGAAGTGGATATGGTGGCCAGGGACGGAATCGAACCGCCGACACGGGGATTTTCAGTCCCCTGCTCTACCAACTGAGCTACCTGGCCTGGCGATTTGCCGCGCTGCCGATGGGTAGCGCCGGCGGAAAGAGCGCGTATTAAAGCGGTGCGGGGGCTTGTGGTCAAGGTTCGGACTTGCTGCTGGACTCCGGCGGCACATAGCCGGTGCCGGCCAGATCGCCGCCAAAGAAGTATTTTTCCATCTCGGCGGCGAGGAAGGCGCGTGCCCTGGGGTCGGACAGTTGCAACCGGTATTCGTTGATGAGCCGCTTCTGGTGCTCCAGCCACTCGGCCCAGGCCTGGCGCGAGACGCTTTCGAAGATGCGCTGTCCCAGCGCACCCGGGTAAGGCGGCGCCGCCAGGCCTTCGGCCTCGCGCTTGAGCTTGATGCAGTTCACCCTGCGGGTCATGCGGCGGATTCCTCGTGGATCAGCTGGTCGAGCAGTTTCTGCACCGGCGCCGGCAGCGCAACAGTGTGCCGCGCCTGCCGGCGGCCGACGTGACGGTACCACACCCGGCCCTCCTCCGGCGGGGCGGCGGCCGGCGCCGTCTGCACGCGCAGGCGGATCGGGTGGATGTCGAGGTCGAAATGCGTGAAGCCGTGGCGCAGCGGCTCGAGGATACGCGCGCGCTGCACCTGCACGCCGTAGGCGCTGCGGCAATGCGCGGCAGCGCGGGCCTGGGCCGGCAGCTCCGGCAGGCACCACAGGCCGCCCCAGATGCCGCGCGTGGGCCGGCGCTCGAGCAGGATGCTGCCGTCGGCTCGCTCCAGGATCAGCATGCGGGTGGCCCGCAAGGGCCGTACCTTGTGCGGACGCGGCTGCGGATATTTCTGCGCCTGCCCCTGCGCATGTGCCCGGCAGTCGCCGCGCAGGGGGCAGCGCGCACAATCGGGGCGGCGCCCGCAGACCGTTGCGCCCAGATCCATCAGCGCCTGTGTGTAATCCGCCAGGCGCCGCGACGGCAGATGCGATTCGGCGTGGTGCCACAGCTGCGCCGCGACGCGCGGCTCACCCGGCCAGCCGGGGACGGCGTGGTAGCGGCTAAGCAGGCGCCTGACGTTGCCGTCGAGGATGGCATGGCGCTGGCCGAAGGCCTGCGCCAGGATTGCACCGGCAGTGGAGCGGCCGATGCCGGGCAGAGCCTGCACGGCGTCGAACTCTTGCGGAAATTCGCCGCCGTGGCACTCGACGATCAGCCGTGCCGCGCGGTGCAGATTGCGCGCGCGGGCGTAGTAACCCAGCCCCGCCCAGTGCCGCAGCACCTCATCGAGGGGCGCCGCGGCCAGGGAAGCAATGTCGGGGAAGCGCTCGACGAAGCGCTGGAAATACGGGATGACCGTCGCCACCTGTGTCTGCTGCAGCATGATTTCGGACAGCCACACACGGTAGGCGCTGCGCGGATGCTGCCAGGGCAGATTCTTGCGGCCGTGTCGGTCGTACCAGCGCAGTACCCGCTGGCTGAAGCGGTCCCGGGCCGGTGGCGTGGGCCGCGCGCGCATTTCAGTCGAGCAGACGGCGCAGGGCTTCTTCCTTCAGCCGCTCCTTGTCCGACTTTTCTTCCGGCGCGGGCGCGGGCTCGGTGCTCTGCGCAGGGGCGCCGGACGGCTCGGTCGCGGTCGCGCCGCCGGCGTCGGGCGCGGGCTGGCGGGATGACGAGCCGCCGATGCCCAGTTTGTCCAGCAGCTTCTGCTTGGCCTTCTCTTTCTCTTGCTCGAGTTTTTCTTCCGCCTTTTCCTTGAGCGCGCTGCCCAGGTCGATCTTCCAGTCCGGTGCGTACAGGTTGCCGGTCAGCCGCACGGGAATGGATACACCCTCCAGGTCCGCCAGCGCCTCGCCGCCCTGTCCCTTGCTGGTCTTGACCACGAACACCTTGGCCAGGTAGTCGATGGTTTCGTTGACCAGATTGGCCGAGCCCTCGCCATTGACACGAAAGGCCGGGCTCTTGCCGTCCAGGTCGTTGTTGCGCAACACGCCGTTGACGATGTTGAGCGTGCCGCTGATCTCGGCGAAGTCGGTGGTCTGCGGCGCGTCGTCGGCCAGGCGCTCGCCCTTGCGCATGGCCTGGGCCTGCCGCAGCTTGTGGCCGAGGTTGAAGCCCTTGATCTCGCCATCCAGCAGCCGGAAGCTCAGGGTTCCGTTGAGCGCGCGCTTGAACTCGCTCGACCGGGCGCCGGCGGTGCTGATGTCGAGGTTCAGGGTGGCGGTGCCGCTGACCTTGGCCTTGCCGGTCAGATCGGTGAGCATCGGCTCGATGCGGATGCCGCTGGTCTGCGCGTTGAGTGCGTAGGCCGGGCGGCTGCCGCGCGCATCCAGGCGCCCGGACAGGTTGATGCGCCCCTGGTAGAAGCCGGCGCTGAGCGGCTCGATCACCATCACGCCGTCCTGCGCGCGCAGGCTGAGGTTGGCGTTCTCGAAGCGCAGGTTCTTCACTTTGAGCTTGCCGACGTTCAGCGAGCCGTTGAGGTTGAGGTCCTTGATCGCGTCCACGCCGACCTCGCCCTCTTCTGCCTTGCCGCCACCGCCGCCCGCGCCATCCTTCTCGTCGGGCGGGGCGAGATAACGGTCCATGTCGATCTCGTCCACCTTGAGGTCGAAGCCGATCGCGGGCTTGCTGTAGTTGGCCACCGACAGACGGCCCTCGAGACTGCTGTCATCCAGCTTGATGCGGATCGGGCTCAGGTCGGCGCGCTCGCCGGTCGCCGTGAAGCCCGACTCGAAACTGGCGCGGGTCAGCACCTTGCCGTCCGCGGTCTTGGGCTCCTCCTTGCCCAGGGCCTTCAGCACCGCGCGCGGGTTGATGTCGGCGGCCTTGATCTGGCCGCTGAACGCAGGCTTGTCCAGGATCTGGCTGCCGTTCGCCTGGCCGGTGACCTTGAGCGTGAAGGCCTCTAGCACGAGATCCTTGATCGACAGCTTCTGGTTCTTGAGGTCGAGATCTACCGCGCCGGTCAGCGACAGCGGCTGCTTGCCGCCAGGCAGCTTCTCGCCGGCCACCTCGGCCTTCAGCTCGAAATCGTCGATGCGATAGGTTTTCCGCTCGAGGTCGGCATTGACCTTGCCCTCCAGCGCCACCCGGCTGCTGACGGCCGGTTTGCCGGCCGTCAACTCGAACTCGCTCCTGAGCAGGAAGGGCTCGGCCGAGCGCAGTTTGCCGGTGCTGAAGTCGAACTTGCGCAGCTCGTAGCGGTCGCCGGACTGCGCGTCGCTCCACAGCACGGTGGAGTCCCTGATCTCCAGCGCCGCCACCTCCAGCGACTCGAGCTTGAACTCGCTCGGCTTGTCCTGGGCGGGGCTTGGCTCGTCGGGTTTTTTCTGCGGGCCGATGTCGTCCCAGTTGTTCTGGCCGACCGCGTTCTTCTGCAGGCGCAGTGCCAAACCGTCCAGCACCACGGTGCCGATCTGGATCTCGCGCCGCAGCAGCGGCAGCAGCTTGACGCGCAGCTCGGCCGCGCGCACCGCGGCGAAGGGCTCGGCGCCGAAGCCCGGCGCATTGCCGAGGCTGGCCTCGCCGATCTGCATGCCCAGCCACGGGAACACGCTCAGGCGGATGTCGCCCTTGAGCGTGAACTCGCGGCCGGTCTGCGCCTTGACCTTCTGCGCGATCTCGGCCTTGTAATCGTTGGGATCGAAGTACAGCGGCAGGAACACGGCCAGCGCAATGCCGGATACGAGCAGCAGACCGAGCAGGCCAAGAACGATTTTTACGATGATTTTCATGCCGACCACCGTGGCAGGTGAGACGAGCCCAGCCGGCGCCGCGCGCGGTACGCCGGCCGGGCCGTGTATGGAGCGGGTGATGGGAATCGAACCCACGTTAGCAGCTTGGGAAGCTGCAGTTCTACCATTGAACTACACCCGCGTGTCCGCCGCCCGATTGTACGAGGCTGAAAGAAGACTGCCTAGACGGTTAAGGCTGAACCATGGCCGCGCCGTCCCCGTTGACGCTGCCCGCCTGCTGCCCGGCCAGGGCGGTGGTGGCGCTGCGCAGCCGCTGGTGCAGGCTGGCCGCGGCCGGGCGGTGCTTCGCCTGCGCCAGGTACTGCATCAGCCGCCCGCTGCCGGCCAGCCGGGCCTGCAGGCGCTGCTGCAGTTCCGGCTGGTCGGCCGTCTTGTCCAGCAGGGCCAACAGCAAGAGGTCGTTGTAGGGCCCGTGATGGTCGTGTTCTGCGATATAGGCCACCAGATCCTCGGCGCGATCCTTGCCCGGGTAAGTCTGCAGCAGGCAACGCAGGCCGCGGTTCAGGCGCAGGATCTCGGCGTCGGCGTGCAGCAGCGCGGGGAAGGCCTTGAGTTCGTGGTTGTCGAAGGCATATTTCTGGCGGTAATCGCCGTGTGCCTGCCAGCCCTTGAGGAAGTTCGCCTCGGTCAGGCCGGGCGCGTCGAGCGCCACGCCGGTCAGCATCGCGTACAGCACCTCGCCGTAGCGGCGCGCCGCCGCCGGGCTCAGGCGGCCGCGCGGGTCCTCGTATAGCGCCGGCGGCGCCCCGGCCAGGCGGGAAACCTGCGCCACGTGGAACAGCAGCGAGTTCTGCGAGCCGGCCTTCTCGCCCGGCGCCTTGTGGGTCCAGGTGTAGAGCGTGGCGGCCGGGAAGATGCGCAGATAATCGACCGCGATGTTGTCCTCGTTGAGGTTGGCCTCGAGCCGGCCGTTGACGTCTTCGAGGCTGTCTTCCAGATCGCGCAGGTCGATTTCGGCCTGCAGCAGCGGCAGCGGGCCGCCGTCGATGCGCTTCTTCGGCTTGACCGCAGGATCCAGCAGGGCCTGCCCCCCGGTACTGCAACCCTGCAGCCACACGGCCTTGACGTCGTGGAACCAGCCGGCGCTGTCGTTGGCACAGGACAGCGCCTCGAAATGCTTGGTCTTGATGCTGCCGTCGCTGCGCTCGCCCCAGAACTTGCGCTTGCGCTGGTGGCCCGACAGCACCAGCCCGTCGCAGCGCAGGCCGGACCCGACTGCGGCGCGGATCGCGTCCTCGGGGTCGGTATCGAAGGCCTGCAGTTCGACCACCTCGGTACGCACCGGTGCATGCCGATTGAGCTGCGCGACGAAGCGGCTGACCGCTTCGTACTCGGCAGCATTGTTGTAGGAGAAAAAGCACAGCCGCGCGGCCGGGCGATCGGCGGCCGTGGCGGGCGCGGCGACCAGCAAAGCGAGCGCAGCGGCCAGGCCGCGCAGTGGGGTGACAGAGGGCATTGCGGGTTCCGTTACGGTGATGGGCAGCCGCAGCCTGTGACGACACGGCAGGCCCGAAGTTCCAGGCACGGCTTCAGGCGCGCTGGGCAGTGGCGTACATCTGCTCGATCGCGTGGGCGTAACGCTGCACCACCGCGCTGCGCTTGAGCTTCATGGTTGCGGTCAGGCAGCCGTTGTCCACGCTCCACGGCTCCAGGCTGAGCGCGATGCGCCGCACCTTGGCGTAGCCGGGGAAATCCCTGAGCAGGTGCGTCACGCGCGCCTGCATCTTCTGCAGCAGCGCGCTGTCATTGAGCGACGCCGGGTCGTTCGGATCGAGCCCGAACTCGGCCGCGACCTCCGGCCACTGCTCGGCATTCAGCACCAGCAGCGCGATCAGGTAGGGCTTGCCCTCGCCGATGATCATGGCCTGCTCGAACAGCGGGTCGAGCGTAATGGCGGCCTCGATGTCGGCGGGCGGCAGCTTCTCGCCGTTGGACATGACCACGATTTCCTTGATGCGGCCGATGATGCGCAGGTGCGTGCCGACGAACTCGGCCTGGTCGCCGGTGTGCAGCCAGCCGTCCGGGTCGATGGCCTGCCGGGTCGCCACCGGGTTGTTCCAGTAGCCCATCATCACGCCGGGACCGCGCAGCAGCAGCTCACGGTTCTCGCCGATCTTGGCTTCCACGCCCGGCAGCGGCGGGCCGATGGTGGAGGGATCGTTGTCGTGCTCGGGGTTCACGCTGGCCACCGGGCTGAACTCGGTCAGCCCATAGCCCTGCATCAGGTTCAGCCCGAGCGCGATGAACACCTTCGAGATCGCGGGCGGCAGCGCCGCGCCGCCGGAGATCGAGGCGCGCACGCGCCCGCCCAGCTTGTCCATCACTTTGCGCGCGACCAGCCGGTCGAGCAGCGGCCACAGCGCCAGCAGCGGGCTCGGCAGCCTGCGCCGCCCCTGCCGGTACTCGAAGCGCTCCCAGCCCACCTGCACGGTGAGCTCGAACAGCTTCTTCTTGATGGCCGGCCCCTTGGCCATCTGCTGCAGGATGCGCGTGTGTACGCGCTCGAAGATGCGCGGTACCGCGATCAGCACCGTCGGCCTGATTTCGATCAGATCCTCGGCCAGCTGGTTGACGGAGCGCGCGTGCGCCACTGCGGCACCTGCCATCAGCGCGACGTAGTATCCGACGGTGCGCTCGAAGGTATGCGACAGCGGCAGGAAGGACAGGAACAGGTCGGTGGTGTGGACGTTGACCACCTTCCACGAGGCCTCAGCGATGCTGAGCATGTTCCAGTGGCTCAGCATCACGCCCTTGGAACGGCCGCTGGTGCCGGAGGTGTAGACGATCGAGGCCAGCCCCCGCGACTCGCCCTTGTCCTCGCACAGCTCGCCTTTCGCCGGCAGCCAGTCCGCGACCTGGCGCAGGCGCGGGTCGCTGGCTTTGGGGGGCGCGTCGTCGGATTCCAGCAGCAGGATGCGCTGCAGGCTGGCGACGTCCTTGAGCGCCGGCGCCAGGCGCTGCCACAGACGCGGATTCTCGATCAGCACCAGCTTGGCAGTGCAGTCGTTCAATATGTAGGAAACGTTGTCGGCGCGGTCGTCGCAGTACAGCGGCACTGTCACCAGGCCCAGGCCCAGCGCGGCCTGGTCGAAGGCCACCCACTCGCGGCAGTTGCGCAGCGCGATGGCCACGCGGTCGCCGGGCTGCAGCCCCTCCTTCGCCAGCGCCGCCTGCCAGCGCCCGACCAGCGCGGCCATGTCGGCCCAGCTGCTGTCGGTCCAGGCCTTGGCCTCGCGGTCGTAGCCGCGGTAAGCCAGCTTGCCGGGACTGCGCCTTACCCGCTCGCGGAACAGGCCGTAGAGCGTGCGCGCCCGTTCGGCGGGAATCAGGTCAAGGATCGGTTCGCCCATCGTGAAAACATCCCCTGGCGCGGGTTCGCAGCCTGCGCGTTTCGTATCGGTCTTGCTATGCTGGCGGCCTGTGATGTCATTGTGACGGCCGGAACGGCCGGGCCCGCAGCGCTTTAGGATGTACGGTAATGATTCTCCGGGTCAACGGCGACACCCTGGAACTGCCCGCCCCCTGTAATCTCGATAACCTGATCGCCCGGCTGGGCCTCACCGGGCGGCGCCTGGCGGTGGAACTCAACGGCGAGATCGTGCCGCGCAGCGAATACGCGGCCCGGGCGCTGGCCGAAGGCGACCAGGTCGAGATCGTGCAGGCCATCGGCGGGGGATGACAAACGATGACAAATTCCGCTCTCGACAAACCCCTGACCATCGCCGGGCGCGAGTACCGCTCGCGCCTGCTGGTCGGCACCGGCAAGTACCGGGACCTCGAGCAGACCCGGCAGGCGATCGAGGCCTCGGGCGCGGAGATCGTCACGGTTGCCATCCGCCGCTCGAACATCGGCCAGAACCCGAACGAGCCGAACCTGCTGGACGTCATCCCCCCCAGCCGCTACACGATCCTGCCCAATACCGCCGGCTGCTACACCGCCGAGGATGCGCTGCGCACCTGCCGGCTGGCGCGCGAGTTGCTGGACGGCCACCGTCTGGTCAAGCTCGAGGTGCTGGGCGACCCGAAGACGCTGTATCCCGACATGCAGGCCACCTTCGCGGCCGCCGGGCAACTGATCAAGGAAGGCTTCGAGGTGATGGTGTACTGCATGGACGACCCCATCGCCTGCAAGCGTCTGGAGGAACTCGGCTGCGTGGCCGTGATGCCGCTGGCCGCGCCGATCGGTTCCGGCCTGGGCATCCAGAATCGCTACAACATTCTGAGCATCGTCGAGAACGCCAAGGTGCCGATCCTGGTGGATGCCGGCGTCGGCACCGCGAGCGACGCCACCATCGCCATGGAGCTGGGCTGCGACGGCGTGCTGATGAACACCGCCATCGCCGAGGCCAAGGATCCGGTACTGATGGCCAGTGCGATGAAGAAGGCCATCGAGGCCGGGCGCGAGGCTTACCTCGCCGGCCGCATGCCGCGGCGGCGCTACGCCTCGGCCTCCTCGCCCGAATCCGGCCTGCCGTTCTGAGTGGGCGTAAACGGACAGGATTCGCAGGATTTACAGGACAAGAGAAGCCATTGCTCTTACAAATCAAGAATCCAGCCTGTTAATCCTGTAGATCCTGTCTTTCCTGTCCATTCTTTCTTTTTGATCCATGACCGACACGCCTACGCAACGCCGCATCCGCAGCTTCGTGCGCCGCGAGGGGCGCATGACACCGTCGCAGAAACTGGCGCTCGCGCAATTCTGGCCAGACTATGGGCTGGCGGCGGATGGCGGCCCGCTCGACTGGTGGCAAGTGTTCGGACGCGAGGCGCCGCGCGTGCTGGAGATCGGCTTCGGCAACGGCGACAACGTGCTGGCGCAGGCGCTGGCGCATCCCGGGCAGGACTACCTCGGCATCGAGGTGCACCGCCCCGGCGTGGGACGGCTGCTGGCGCAGCTGGCGGCACACAGCCTGACCAACGTGCGCATCTTCTGCGCCGACGCCGTCGAGGTACTGGATCGCGTCATTCCTCCACACAGCCTGGACTGCGTAGAGCTGTACTTCCCAGACCCCTGGCCCAAGAAGCGCCACCACAAGCGGCGCATCGTCCAGTCCGAGTTCGCCGATCGCGTGGCGCGGGCGCTCAAACCCGGCGGGCGCTGGCTGCTGGCCACCGACTGGGCGCCCTATGCCGAGCACATGCGCGCGGTACTGAACGCCCATCCCGATTTTGCTAATCTGGCCGCGGACGGGGGCTTCGTCCCGCGGCCACCCGAGCGGCGGCTGACCAAGTTCGAGCAACGCGGTCTGAAACTTGGCCACGAGGTCTTCGACCTCGCGTATCGGCGGCGGTAACCAAGCACCCCACTCTAACCCTCCCCCGTCAAGGGGGAGCGAACCGTAATACTGAGGAGCAGGCATGTCGCTGGAACATCCGATCATCGCCGTGACCGGCTCCTCGGGCGCAGGCACCAGCACCGTACGCTCGGCCTTCGAGCACATCTTCAACCGCCTGCACCTGAAAGCGGTGTACGTCGAGGGTGACAGCTTCCACCGCTATGACCGCGAGGAGATGAAGAACGTCGTGCAACGCGCACTGGTGCGCGGCGAGACCTTCAGCCACTACAGCCCCGCGGCCAACCACCTCGATCGGCTCGAGGCGCTGTTCCGCGAGTATTCGCAGCACGGCACCGGCGAGATCCGGCGTTACCTGCACACCGAGGACGAGGCCCTGCCCTATGGCCAGCACGCCGGCAGCTTCACGCCTTGGACGCCGATCCCGGAAGGCACCGACGTGCTGTTCTACGAGGGCCTGCACGGCGGCGTAGTCACCGACCGCGTGGACGTGGCGCAATACGTGGACCTGCTGGTCGGCGTCGCGCCGGCCATCAACCTGGAGTGGATCCAGAAGATCCACCGCGACACTGGCGAGCGCGGCTACTCGCGGGAGGACGTCACCAAGATGATCCTGCTGCGGATGTCCGACTACATCAACTACATCACACCGCAGTTCTCGCGCACCGACATCAACTTCCAGCGCATCCCGCTGGTGGACACCTCCAACCCCTTCATCGCCCGCGACGTGCCGACACCGGACGAGAGCCTGGTCATCATCCGCTTCCGACGTCCCCGGCGTCTCAAGGTGGAGTTCCCGTTCCTGCTGTCCATGCTGCACGGCTCGTTCATGACGCGTCCCAATACGCTGTGCATTCCCGGCGGCAAGATGCCGATGGCGATGGAGATCATCCTGCGGCCGCTGATCGAGGACATCGCCCGGAAGCGGCGCAAGATGCGCAGGGCCGCCAAGGGCAAAGACAACAGCAAGGACAACGGCGCGTCCTGAACATGCAGTACCGACCACTCGGACGGACCGACATCCGCGTCAGCGTCATCTGTCTTGGCACCATGACCTGGGGCCAGCAGAACAGCGAAGCCGAGGCGCACGCTCAGCTCGACTACGCGCTCGAACAGGGCGTGAACTTCATCGATACGGCCGAGATGTACCCGGTGCCGCCGATGGCCGAGACCCAGGGCCGCACCGAGCAGTACATCGGCAGCTGGCTGAAGGCGCGCCGTAACCGTGACAGCGTCATCCTCGCCAGCAAGGTCAGCGGACGCGCCAACTGGCTGCCGCATATCCGCGGCGGCCCGCGCCTGAGTCGCGCACACATCTTCGAGGCCATCGACGGCAGCCTTGCGCGGCTGCAGACGGATTACCTGGACCTGTACCAGCTGCATTTTCCCGACCGCGCCACCAACTACTTCGGCGAGCTCGGCTATCGACACGCACCGCAGGACGACGACATTCCGCTGGCGGAAACGCTGGCGGCAATGGCGGAGCTGGTCAAGGCAGGCAAGGTGCGGCACATTGGCATTTCCAACGAGACGCCCTGGGGGCTGATGGAATGCCTGCGCGTGGCCGACGCCGGCCTTGCGCCGCGCATCGTCAGCATCCAGAACCCCTACAGCCTGCTCAACCGCAGTTTCGAGGTCGGGCTGGCCGAATGCGCGATCCGCGAGCAGGTGGGGCTTCTGGCCTATTCGCCGCTGGGCTTCGGCGTGCTGTCGGGCAAATACCTGAACGGACAGCGGCCGCCGGGCGCGCGCCTGACGCTGTACAAACGCTTCTCGCGCTACACCAGCCCGCGCGACGAGCAGGCCACGGCCGACTACGTGGCGCTGGCGCGCCGGCATGGTCTCGACCCGGCGCAGATGGCGCTGGCCTACGTCAACACCCGCGAGTTCCTGACCAGCACCATCATCGGCGCCACCACGATGGAACAGCTGAAAACCAACATCGCCAGCGTTGACCTGACGCTGGATGACGAGGTGCTCAAGGGCATCGAGACGATCCACCAGCAGAACCCGAACCCGAGCCCGTGAAGACAGAGCTATTCAGGCGACCCATCTCCTTCCGTCACCCCGGCGAAAGCCGGGGTCCAGAGCCTTTAAAGACGCTGGATTCCGGCTTTCGCCGGAATGACAGTCAACTTTGATGCGCCCGCGCTTCCATCTGGCGTTTCCGGTGCACGACCTGGACGCGGCGCGCCGCTTCTACGGCGGGATCCTCGGCTGCGCCGAGGGCCGCGCCGCCGAACGCTGGGTGGACTTCGATTTCCACGGCCACCAGCTCTCGGCACATCTGCGACCGGAGGAATGCGGCGGTGCGCTGTGCAACGAGGTCGACGGCGAGAACGTACCGGTGCGGCACTTCGGCCTGATCCTGGCCTGGGACGAATGGCAGCGACTCGCCGCGCGTCTGCGCGCGCTCGGCGTGACGTTCATCATCGAGCCCGGCATCCGCTTCGCCGGCCAGGCGGGCGAGCAGGCCACCATGTTCCTGCGCGACCCGAGCGGGAATGCGCTGGAATTCAAAAGCTTCCGCGACGATCGTCAAGTATTTGCGCGCGACTGAGCACGGCCGCGCACAGGCGCGGTGAGCGGGCGCGAAATCTTTTGCTTGAACCGGAGCAGTGAAAGGTCTATACAGGACAGGCAGGGCGATCGGTTCTCCCTCGCGCGACCGCACCGGTGGAGGTAACGCCAGCCATGCAGGTCCAGCCGCACAACGTCGTCGTCGGCGATTGGTATTGCGTCGGCACGGAGCCGCCTTTCGAGGTGGTGGCCGTGGACGCGGATCAGGAAACGATCGAGATCCAGTACTTCGACGGCACCGTCGAGGAAGTGGATTTCGACAGCTGGCTGGAAATGGCGCCGCAACCCTCGCCACCGCCCGAAGACTGGTCCGGCGCCATGGACGTGGACAAGGAAGACTACGGCATCGACCCCGATCGCCTCATCACCGACTCCTGGGAAAGCCCGCTCGACCAGCTGGACCGGCTGGGATAAGGGTTCTGTAGGAGCGCGCTGCACGCGACCCGGGTCGCGTGCACGCAGGCGCCTATCAAAGAACCGCGCTGTTACCTCCAACTCACCCGGTACTCGAGTTTCGTTTCACCGTTGGCCGGCACTTTCAGCGTCCATGCGGCGCGATTGGCGTCGAGGCGTTCGTGGGGATGGCTGGCGTCCTCGATCTTCCAGTCGCCGGGCATCGGCTCGATCACCCGCACCTCGACCGTACGGCCCTTGGCGTTCTTCACCAGGACCTGCCAGCGGGCGGCAAACTGGTCGCGGCCCAGCTGGTCGTGCTTGAGCTGCACGCGCCGCGCAGTCAGGTCGAAGGCCTGTCCGGCCAGCAGCTCGATCTTCTCGCCCGCCGGCAGGTGCGGCAGCGTGTCCTCGCCCAGCAGCTGCAGCGCTTCGTCGCCGGTGCCGTAGATGCGCACCACGCCGCGCGGAAGCGGGCGGCCGGTCTCGTTCTTCGCGTTCAGATACACCGCCGCATTGGCACGCTGCTCGCCGCCGGGGGCATGGCGCCAACCGATGCCCTGGCTCGAATCCAGCCGGTATTCGCGGCTCACCTTCAGCGGCGTGGCGGCCAGCAGCGGCAGCTGACGCGTCTCGCGATCCATCAGCGTCACGCGCCGCGGCAGGTCATAGGCGTAGTACTCGAAGGACTGCACCGGCGCCACGCTGGCATCCATGGCCTCGGCCGCCGGCATCGCCATCGCGCGCATCATCTTGGGCATGGGCGGCGCGCTGGCGCGGTTCAGGCTGCCGGCAATCAGGCGCACGCGCGCGTTGCTGAAATCGGCGCCGCTGGCATTGCTGAGGCTGGCCAGGCCGGTCAACTGTAAACGCTCCGCGTCCTCGTCGAACACGGCGACATAATCGGCCTGCCAGGACAGCCCCCCAGTGAGGTAGGCCAGGTCGACTGTCTGCTGGCCCGCACCGGCCGCGTCCAGCTCGGCGATCAGCGTCGGGCGCTCACGCAGCCCGCCCGGCAGATCGTCGAAGCGGATACGCCAGGGTGAGTTCGCGCCGCCGGTTTCGATCGCGCCGCCGACGCGGAACACCGGCACCCCACTGACCACACTCAGCAGCGTGCCGCGCTCGACCTGATCCGCGCCGGTGGTCGGATGCGTGCGCACCAGCCGGATCTCGCGGCCGACGAAGCGCTCGAGCAGGCTCTCCGGCGTCAGCAGGTCATAGGCGAAGCGCGTCTCGGCCAGGCGGATGCCCTTGCCGGCCAGCTGCACGGTTTCCGGCTGCAGGCGCGCGGCAACATCCTGCAGCACCAGGCTGTCGCGGCTGCCCTGCAGGCGAACGCTGCGCCGCTCGGACACCACCGCCAGGTCGGATTCGTAGAGGGTCAAGGCCAGCGCGTCGCGGTCGGCGGCAGTGCTCGTGACCTCGGCGGCTTCGGCGCCGGCGGCCAGTGCGGCGCTGAACAGGGCGGCAAACAAACGGGTGTCCATTTCAGGTCTCCTCAAGGTAGATGTCGTCGCCACGCAGGGTGAGCGGCACGCGCGTCAGGGCATCGCCCGCGCAGGGGCCCCAGACGCAGTAGCCATCCTCGATGCGGAACAGCGCGCCATGCAGGCTGCATTGGATGAGATCGCCCTCGGCGGTCAGGAACTGGCCCGGCTGCCAGTCGAGCGGCGCGCCGGTATGCGGGCAGCGGTTCAGGTAACCATGGACTTGCCCGCCCTTACGCACGACGCATAGACCGTGGCTGCCCGGGCCCGGTTCCAGGTCGAAGCGCGCGCTGCCCGGCGAGGCCAGATCGGACAGTGCGCACAGCCGGCGCGGCGCCGAGGCGGGCATGGATCAGGGGGAGCCGGCGGGCCTCGCCGGCAGACGCCGCGACAGGTAGATCACCAGCAGCAGTGCCGGCACGCCGAGCGCCGAGGTGTAGAAAAAGAAGAACACATAGCCGAACTGATCCACCACCCAGCCGGAGCCGCCGGCGATGAGCTTGCCCGGCAGCGTGAACAGCGAGGAGAACAGCGCGTACTGCGTCGCCGTGTACGCCGTGTTGGTCAGACCCGACAGGTAGGCGATGAAGGCAGTGCCGGCCAGACCCGCGCTGAAGTTGTCGGCACTGATCACCACCATGAGCCCGGCGATGCCAGGATCGGTGACGAAGGCCAGCGTGGCGAAGGCCAGATTGGTCAGGATCACCAGGATGCCGCTGACGATCAGCACGGGAATCGAGCCGTAGCGGAACACCGCCAGGCCGCCGACGAACACGCCGACCATGGACAGGATCACGCCATAGACCTTGGCCACCGCCGCAATCTCCTTGAGCGTGTAGCCGATATCCAGGTAGAAGGGGTTGGCCATCACGCCCATGGTGATGTCGGTGACGCGGAACAGGCCGATGAACAGCAGGATGAGCGCACCCGTCTTCACACCGTTGCGCGCGAAGAAATCCACGAACGGGCACACCACGGCGCCGATGAACCAGCCGGCGACCGTGCGCCAGAGCTGCGGCAGGTGCGCGTTGCGCGCCATGTACTCGAGCACGCGCGCCTCGCGCAGCGCGGTGTCGCGGCTGATGTGCGCGGCGGGCTCGGCGATCACCAGCGTGGTCACGATGCCGACACAGGCGCACACGGCCATCGCGAGATAGGCCAGCGACCAGCCCCAGTCCGCGGCGACGAACAGGGTGCCGGCGCCGGCCACGATCAGCGCGACCCGGTAGCCGAACTGGTAGGCCGCCGCCATGCTGCCCTGCAATTCGCTCTCGGCCGCCTCGATGCGCCAGGCGTCGATGACGATGTCCTGCGTGGCCGAGGCGAAGGCCACCAGCAGCGCCAGCCAGACCAGCGGTGCCAGCCCATTGCCCGGGTCAGACAGCGACAGCCCGTACAGCCCGCCGGCGATGCCGAGCTGCGCCAGCAGCATCCAGCCGCGCCGGCGCCCGAGCGCGCGGGTCAGAAGCGGCAAGGGCAGGCGGTCCACCACCGGCGCCCAGAAAAACTTGATCGAGTAGGTGATGCCGATCCAGCTCAGCAGGCCGATCTCGGTGCGGCTGATGCCGGCCTGCGCCAGCCAGGCCGAGAGCGTGGAGAACACCAGCAGGAACGGCAGGCCGGCGGAAAAGCCCAGGAACAGCATCGCCAGCACGCGCGGCCGGCCATAGCTGGCCAGCGCCGCCTGCCAGTCGCGGCGTTCAGAGTTCATACGCGTAATCCATGATCAGCGGCGCATGGTCGGAAAACCATTTCTCTTTGTAAATGCGCGCCGCGCGGATCGTGTCTTTCAGCGACGGCGTGATCACCTGGTAGTCGATACGCCAGCCCACATTCTTGGCACGCGCCTGGCCGCGGTTGCTCCACCAGGTGTAGCAGGCGTCGGTCGCATCCGGATGCAGCACGCGATAGGCATCCACCCAGCCGGCCTCGCCGAACAGCTTATCCATCCAGGCGCGCTCGTGCGGCAGGAAGCCGGAGTTCTTCTGGTTGGACTTCCAGTTCTTGAGGTCCTTTTGCGTGTGCGCGATGTTCCAGTCGCCGCAGACGACGTAGTCGCGCCCGCTCTTCGCCCACTGCTTCAGCACGGGCAGGAAAAATTCGAGAAAACGGTCCTTGGAGGCCTGGCGGTGCGGGCCGGAAGAACCCGACGGCAGGTACAGCGACACCACCGAGAGCCTGCCGAAGCGGGCCTCGAGGTAGCGCCCCTCGCCGTCGAACTCGGCGACGCCCAGGCCGCGCAGCACCTCGTCCGGCTCGCGCCGGCTGAACAGCGCGACGCCCGCGTAGCCTTTCTTCGCGGTCGCGTCCTGGTAAAAGCAGTGATAGCCGACCGGGCAGAACTGCGGATCGTGTTCCAGCTGGTGCAGCTGCGCCTTGGTTTCCTGGATGCAGACCACGTCGGCCTTCTGCTGCGGCAGCCAGTCGAAAAAACCCTTGCTGGCGGCCGAACGGATGCCGTTGGCGTTGAAGGTGATGATCCGCATCGGGAATTAGCTGGTTGTGGGGCTGGCGGCTATCATACCGGAGGAATCTGAACGGTCCCTGAGACATGGCAGCCCAGCCAACGCCGGCCTACCAAGAAGCGTTCCTGGAACTGGCGCTCGACAGCGGTGTACTGCGCTTCGGCGAGTTCACGCTCAAGTCCGGACGCGTCAGCCCCTATTTCTTCAACCTCGGCCAGATCACGCGCGGCGCCGCCACGGCCCGGCTCGGCCGGCTGTACGCGCAGGCCCTGCTCGCATCCGGGGTCGGGTTCGACATGCTGTTCGGCCCGGCCTACAAGGGCATCCCGCTGGTCACCAGTCTCGCGATCGCCCTGGCCGAGCAGGGACTCGACCTGCCCTACGCCTACAACCGCAAGGAGGCCAAGGACCATGGCGAGGGCGGCCGCCTGGTCGGCGCGCCACCCGCCGGACGGGTGGTGATCGTGGACGACGTGATGACCGCCGGCACCGCGGTGCGCGAGTCGCTGCAGCTGCTGCGCGATGCCGGCGCCACACCGGCCGCGGTGCTGATCGCGCTCGACCGCCAGGAGCGCGGCGTCTCCGGCCGTTCCGCGGTGCAGGAGATGGAGGCCGAGGGCCTGCGCGTCGTCAGCCTGGTGACGCTCACCGACCTGATCCGGCTGCTGCGCGCCCGCCGCCAGCATGCCGATGCGCTGGCGCGGATCGAGGCCTACCGCGCAGCCTACGGCGTCTGATTGGCTATACTTTGACCAGGCCCGTTCGGGCCGGAGACGGCAATGCGGCATGTCCAGACAGCGCTCGGCATTCTTCTACTGTGCCTCGGCAGCACGGTCGCCGCTGAGCTGTACAAATGGGTGGACAAGGATGGCGTGGTCCGCTATGGCGACCGCATACCCCCCGAATATGCCAAGCAACAGCGCGAGGTGCTGAACAAGGAAGGCGACACGATCAAGGTCCTGGAGCACGAAAAGACCGCCCAGGAGCGGGCCGAGGAGGCGCGCCAGGCCGAGCTGCAGCGCCAGGCGCAAGAGCAGGCCAAACGCGACATGATCCTGCTCGACATGTACGGCAGCGAGGCCGATCTGTTGAAGGCCCGCGACGAGCAGCTGAGCCACATGGACGGCAACATCCGCATCCGGGAAATCTCACTGCAGAGCGCCGAGAGGGACTACACCGACCGCAAGCAGCGCGCCGACCAGCTCGCGCAGCAAGGCAAACCCGTGCCCGAAGACCTGCAGCGACAGCTGCAGCAGCTCGAAAACAGTATCGCCAGCAGCAAGCAGGCCCTGGCCAAGCAGCAGGCGGAACGCCAGGCACTGGCGTCGCGCTTCGAGCGCGACATCCTGCGCTGGCGCGAGCTGCGCGCCGGCGTGCTGCCGGCACCCGCCGGCTCAGCCGCGAATCAGGGTGCCAACCCCGGCGTCGGTAAATAGCTCCAGCAGCACTGCGTGGGGCACGCGGCCGTCCACGATGTGGGCAGCCTTGACCCCGGAGGCCACGGCGTCCAGCGCGCAGTGGATCTTGGGCAGCATGCCGCCGTAGATGGTGCCATCGGCGATCAGATCCTCCACCTGGCGCGCGGACAGCCCGGTCAGCACCGTGCCCTCCTTGCTCAGCACACCCTTGGTGTTGGTCAACAGCATCAGCTTCTCGGCCTTGAGCACGCCGGCCAGCTTGCCGGCCACGAGATCGGCGTTGATGTTGTAGGACAGGCCGTCCTCGCCCACACCGATCGGCGCGATCACGGGGATGAAATCGCCCTGGTCCAGGTGGCCGACGATGCGCGGGTCGATGGACTCGACCTCGCCCACCTGGCCCATGTCCTGGCCGCGCAGCAGCAGCTTGCGCGCCCGGATCAGGCCGCCGTCCTTGCCGGTCAGGCCGACCGCACGCCCACCGTGCTGGTTGATGAGGTTGACGATCTCCTTGTTGACCAGGCCGCCGAGCATCATCTCGACCACGTCCATGGTCTCGGCGTCGGTCACGCGCATGCCGTCGATGAACTCGCTCTGCTTGCCGAGCTTCTCCAGGTGCGCGCCGATCTGCGGGCCGCCACCGTGCACCACCACCGGGTTGATGCCGACCAGCTTCATCAGCACGATGTCGCGCGCGAAGCTGGATTTGAGCATGTCCTCGGTCATGGCGTTGCCGCCGTACTTGATGACCACGGTCTTGCCCGCGAAGCGCCGGATGTAGGGCAGCGCCTCGGTGAGGACGTTGGCGACGTTCATCGCCTGTTCGGATGTCAGTGCCATGGTACCGGGCCGCGATGCATTGGCCGAGAATTGTAGCGCCTATCTCCGCAATCGGCCGCAGCCGGTGGCAGCGTTCAGTGCCGCCCTGACGAACCGAAACCGCCCGTGCCGCGCTGGCTCTCGGCGAATTCCTCGACCCGCTCGAAGCGCGCCTGCACCACCGGTACGAACACCAGCTGGGCGATACGCTCGCCGGGCTGGATGGTGAAGGCGGTCTGGCCGCGGTTCCAGCAGGACACCATCAGCTGGCCCTGGTAGTCGGAGTCGATCAGCCCCACCAGGTTGCCGAGCACGATACCGTGCTTATGCCCCAACCCCGAGCGCGGCAGGATGACGGCCGCGAGGCCGCGGTCCTGCATATGGATGGCGATGCCGGTCGGGATCAGCTCGGTCTGGCCGGGCGCCAGCGTCAGCGGCGCATCCAGCAGCGCGCGCAGGTCCATGCCGGCGGAACCGGGCGTGGCGTAGTCGGGCAGGGGAAACTCGTTGCCGAGGCGGGAATCAAGAATCTTGAGCTGTACCGGACGCATGGCGCTTGGCAGTTCCTTTTTTCGTGTAGTGATCCGCGATGAGTTCCACCAGGCGCAGCGCCAGCACCTTCTTGGGCGCGGATCCCAGATCCTGCTCGCCGCCGTTCCAGCACACCCACAGGGCGTTGTCCTCGCGGTCGAAGCCACGGCCCTCACCGACCCAGTTGGCCGCCACCAGGTCGAGGCCTTTCTTTTCCAGCTTGCCGCGCGCGTACTCGTGCAACTTGTCTGTTTCCGCCGCAAAGCCGACGGTGAAAACCTCCGGATGGGTCGCGGCCACCTCGGCCAGGATGTCGCGCGTGCGCGCGAGGTCCAGGCGCACGCTGGCTTCGTGCTTCTTGATCTTCTGGCCGTTCTGCGCCACGGGACGGTAGTCCGCCACCGCCGCGGCGGCGATGAACAGCTGCGTAGCGGCAATGCCTTGCATCACCGCCTCATGCATCTGCTGCGCGGTTTCGACTGACACGCGCGTCACCCCGGCCGGCACCGGCAGGTCCACCGGCCCGCTGACCAGCGTCACCTCGGCGCCGGCGGCGGCGCAGGCCTCGGCCAGCGCATAGCCCATGCGGCCGGAGGAGCGGTTGCTGATGTAGCGCACCGGGTCGATCGGCTCGCGCGTGGGGCCGGCCGTGATCATGACCTTCACGCCCGCCAGCCGGCCCTCGCCGAAGTAGGCCGCCAGACGCTGGGCCAGTTCGAGCGGGTCCAGCATGCGACCCTCGCCCACCTCGCCGCAGGCCTGCTCGCCCGCCGCCGGGCCCCAGAGCTGCAGGCCGCGCGCCGCCAGCGTCGCGACATTGGCCTGGGTCGCGGCATTGGCCCACATCAGCCGGTTCATGGCCGGCGCAAGAATGATCGGCGCGTCGCTGGCCAGGCATAGCGTGGCGAGAAGATCATCGGCCTGGCCGTGTGCGATACGCGCCATGAAGTTGGCGCTGGCCGGCGCCACCAGGATCACGTCCGCCCAGCGCGCCAGCTCGATGTGCCCCATGCCGGCCTCGGCCGCCGGGTCGAGCAAGGTGGTGCGCACCTCGCGACCGGATACGGCCTGGAAAGTCAGCGGCGTGACGAACTGCTGCGCGCCGGCGGTCATCACCACCTGCACGTCGGCGCCCCGTTCCTTGAGCCGGCGCACGAGGTCGGCGCTCTTGTAGGCGGCAATGCCACCCGTCACACCGAGCAGTATCCGCTTGTTGGCCAGTGAGCCCATCGGAAAACCTTGTAAAACCGCAGGTTAGCCTATCCGAAAGCCCCTCGGCTTGCCAGCGCAGCCCGTAAGGCTGTGTAGGGAAAATCTGACGAGACAGAAGGAAGCTTGCCGGCTTGACCCTGCGCAAAAAACACCCGTATGGTGCGGGTCAAAATGTAGTCGGCCTCGGGGGATCGGCAGATGCACAACAGCACTCGAGATCACCATGCTTCCGCCACGCGACTTGCCGCTGGCTCGATGCCTCTGCAGGCAACTGCCGAGATCGATTTCGGACCCCAGGTCCAGGGCCTGGCGGGAGAAGACCTGTCCAGCCAGTGGGATCCTGCGCAGTTCGCGCTGCGCGGGCGCGAATACGGCAGCGAGTTCATGCTGCGCATGCACCACCCCTTCGGCGAGGTGCTCGGTGTGCTGTTCCTCGATGCCGAGCACCGGGCGCTGACCTACAACACCTATTTCCGCGGCGAGCGGCCGAGCGCGCTGTCGCATCTGCCCGGAGTCGGCAAGACCGCGCGTGAGCTGGGCGCCGTGCGCGTGATCCTGGCCTACAACATGATCTTCGATCCGAACGCGACCCTGCCGGACGTGCGGCGCATGCACGCGCGACTGGACGAGGTCGGCGTGGAATTGCACGACTTCCTGCTGATCAGCCCCGGCAACAAGACCCGCTCACTGCTGGCGCCCGTTCTCGTGTAGGCAACTGCCTACAAAGACCGTCAAGGATATCTGCTTGCCGGGGCGGCGGGCGCTGCTTAACGTGCGCCACACTTCATACTTTGTTTGAGTCTGCAGGGAGTGCAGTATGTTCACAGGGACGTATCTTCCAAGGGCGGGCAGCCTGTCGCCCGCCGACCCGCTGCCTCAGATTCGCGAACCTGCCCCGCGCCAGCGCGGGTCCAGCGTACCCTTGGGCCATGGACTGGCCGGGCACGATCTTCACGCCCTCTGGGATCGGGTGCAGTTCCGACAGAACCCGCTGGAGTACGGCCGCGCCTTCATGCGGCGCATGCACCACCCGTTTCACGAGGTGCTGGCCGGCCTTTATCTCGGCGGCGAGGACCAGGCGATTGCCTACAATGGCTACTTCCGCGGCGACAAACCCAGTGCACTGGTGCACCTGCCCGTGGTGGTCCAGACCGCGCGCCAGCTGGGCTGCCCCCGCGTGCTCCTGGCACACAACCCTTTCCTCCCCGATCCGGCCAAGGCCCCCGACTATGCCCGCATCGAACACTGGCTGCGCGCGGCGGGCATCGAGCTGCTCGACTGTCTGCTGATCCGCGGTGACGAGACCCTCTCGCTGCGCAGCGGCGCCAGGCCTTGAACTCGATTCGCGGCATACGCGCATGGCCGGTCGACGAGCGTCCGCGTGAGCGGCTGCTGACACGCGGCGCAGCAGTCCTGTCGGACGCCGAGCTGATCGCCATCTTCCTGCGCACCGGCCTGCCGGGCAAAAGTGCGGTTGAGCTGGCACGCGAGCTGCTCGCACGCTTCGGCGGCCTGCGCGGTCTGCTCAACGCCGATGCCGCGACGCTGTGCGCCTGCCCCGGCCTGGGGCCGGCCAAGTACGCGCAGCTGCAGGCGGCGCTGGAAATGGCGCGCCGGCATCTGGGGGAGCAGCTCAGCCGCGGTGATGCGCTGAGCGATCCGGCCGCGACGCGCCGCTTCCTGCAGGCGCGGCTGCGTGACCGCGCGCACGAGGTATTCGCCTGCCTGTATCTCGACAACCAGCACCGCGTGCTGGGATTCGAGGAACTGTTCCGCGGTACGCTGGACGGCGCCAGCGTCTATCCGCGCGAAGTAGTCAAAGCCGCGCTGAAACACAACGCGGCTGCGCTGATTTTCGCCCACAACCATCCCAGCGGCGTAGCGGAGCCCAGCGCCGCCGACCGCAGCCTGACGCAGCGGCTGCGCGCCGCGCTGGCGCTGGTGGACATCCGCGTGCTCGATCACCTGGTGGTCGGCGACGGCGAGATCACGTCGCTGGCCGAGCGCGGCTGGCTGTGAGCGGTCCTGCGCCCGCCCAAGTATTCGAGCAGTTCAGCCAGCGTAGGCCTTCAGGAACGCATACAGGGCACGCCGCACCTCGGCATTGGCATGCCCGGTTTCGTGTTCCGCCTTCGCCGCCTCCACGATCATGGCCGTCGCCAGACGCGCGGCGCCGGCCGGATTGGGGCGATCGAGTGCGGCGAGCTCGGTCTTGAACACCATGGCATAACCCGCCATGCGCTGGCGCAGCAGTTCGATGGCGACCGGATCGGTGCGCATTTCGTAGGCGAGCCTGCGCATGGCGGGATGGCGCAGATTGGCATCGAGGAAGGCCTCGACCGTATGCCACAGACGTTCGAAACCCGGGCGCCCGAAGCCGGCGGCAGTCGCCAGCACCTCGGCGCGGACCACGTCCATCATGTGGCGCAGCAGCTGGCGCCGGAAATCATCCAGGCTGGCAAAGGCGGCGTCGAACTCGGCCTCGCTGACGCCTGCGACCTGCGTCAGCAGCGGCAGTGTCAGGTCGCGCAGCCCACCGGCCTGCACGGCCAGTCGTGCGCCTGCTTCGAGCAGGGTTTTGCGGGGGTCGTCGGCGACGGCGGACATGACGCTGTTACCTTAGCCGGCGGCTGCAAGGCTGCCAAGCCGCAGCGCCGCGCGGCATGCGCCCGGCAGTCCCGTACAGAATCGCGCTTTTCCAATGACATCAATCACCTGCGTGGGTACCGCCCGATGCCATTCGGCCCAGGTGCGGGGCAGGCGTGAACACCGTCGCGCTTGCCGCCGCGGAGCGGAACTGATATAAAGGCGCGCTTTATCGCGCCCCCGGATCGCCGTTGCGCGCGAATACTGCCGAGGAAGACGTCCATGTCCCGAGTCTGTCAGGTGACCGGCAAGAAGCCGATGACCGGTCACAACGTTTCGCATGCCAACAACAAGACCCACCGCCGGTTCCTGCCGAACCTGCACACCAAGCGTTTCTGGGTGCAGAGTGAGAACCGCTTCGTGCGCCTGCGTGTGTCCTCGCAGGGCATGCGCATCATCGACAAGAAGGGCATCGAGGCAGTGCTGACCGACATCCGCGCCCGCGGCGAACGGGTCTGAGGGGTACGCCATGCGCGACAAGATCAAGCTCGTTTCCACTGCCGATACCGGTTTCTACTACACCACCGACAAGAACAAGAAGAACACGCCGGACAAGCTGGAGAAGAAGAAGTACGACCCGGTCGTGCGCAAGCACGTGGTGTTCAAGGAAGCGAAGATCAAGTGACCCTTGCCCTCGGGCAAGGGTCATCCCGTGCAAGCCCGCAGGGCGGACACGGGATCCAGAACGAAAAAGCCGCCCATGGGCGGCTTTTTCGTTGGTGCACTGCGGCCGATTATTTCTCCACGAACGCCCGCTCGATCACGTAATCGCCGGGCACACCCTGGTGCGCGGAGATCTCGAAGCCGCGCGCGTCCAGCAGTGCGCAGGTGTCCTTGAGCATGGACGGGCTGCCGCACAGCATGGCGCGGTCCTCGGCCGGGTCGAGCGGCGGCAGGCCGGTATCCTCGAAGAACTTGCCGGTCTCGATCAGGTCGGTGAGCCGTCCCATGTAGCGGAACGGTTCCCGCGTCACCGTCGGGTAGTAGATCAGCTGCGCGCGGATCATGTCACCGAGGAATTCGTGCTGCGGCAAGTGTTCGCTGATGAAGTCGCCGTAGGCCAGCTCGCTCTTCAGCCGCACGCCGTGCACCAGGATGATTTTCTCGAAGCGCTCGTAGGTGTGCGGGTCCTGGATGATGGACATGAACGGCGCCAGCCCGGTGCCGGTACCGAGCAGGTACAGGCGCTTGCCGGGACGCAGGTCATCCAGCACCAGAGTTCCGACCGGCTTTTTGCTGACCAGGATGGGATCGCCCACCTTCAGGTGCTGCAGCCGCGAGGTCAGCGGGCCATTCTGCACCTTGATACTGAGGAATTCGAGGTGCTCTTCGTAGTTCGGGCTGGCGATGCTGTAGGCGCGCACCAGCGGCCGGCCGTCGACCTCCAGTCCGATCATGACGAAGTGGCCGTTATGGAAACGCAGACCCGGGTCGCGCGTGGTCTTGAAACTGAACAGGGTCTCGTTCCAGTGGTGGACGCTGAGGACGCGTTCGGTGTTGAAGGCAGTCATGGCGGTTCTGGCGCTGGAATCCGGCTCTCGGCCGCTGCAAAGGGCGCCTAG
>DATLYR010000047.1 GCA_035574475.1 Nevskiales bacterium
CCCCGCCACGCCCTCCGGCAGTTCGTCCAGCCAGGCGCGGCCATAGGCGTCGTCCTGGTTGAGGATGGCGGCGCGCAGGCCGGGGACGGCGAACAGCCGGCGCTTGGCAGCGACGTAGTGCGCGTGGTCACCGTGGTAATCCAGATGGTCGCGGCTGATGTTGGTCAGCACCGCCAGATCGAAATCCACGCCGTTGACGCGGCCCTGGTCCAGCGCGTGCGAGGACACCTCCATCATGACGCTGTCGGCGCCCGCTTCCGCCAGCCAGGCCAGCCAGCGCTGCAGCTGTACGGCATCCGGCGTGGTGTGGGTGGCGGGTGCCAGCTTCGGCAGGAAGCCATAGCCGAGCGTGCCGAGATAGGCCGCGCGGCTGCCCGCCTGCACCAGCGCCTGCGCCAGGATGTGCGCGGTCGAGGTCTTGCCGTCGGTGCCGGTGATGCCGACCACGAACAGACGCGCGCTCGGCGCGCCGTAGAAACGCGCGGCCAGCCGTCCGGCGTGCGCCGCCAGATCCTCGACCGCGAAAGCGGGGATCGGCAGCCCTTGCGGCGCCGCCACGCCCGGCGCCGGCTCCCACAGCAGCGCCGCGGCGCCCTGGGCACGGGCCTCTTCGAAGTACGCCAGGCCATGCGCGCCCGCGCCGAAGCTGCGGCAGGCCAGGAACAGCTCGCCGGCACGCAGCCGGCGCGTGTCCGTGTCGAGGCCGCGGATCTCGACGTCCTGCGCCGGCGCCACCGCCACCAGGCCCGACAGCAGCGCCGACAGGCGCTGCGGCGGACGCGCGACGTCCACCCGGCTCATGACGGATGGTCCTCGCTCAGGGGGGTCTGTGCGACACCGAGCACGTCGGGCGGGATCTGCAGGGTGCGCAGCGCGCCCTGCATGATACGGGCGAACACCGGCGCCGCCACCAGCCCGCCGAAGTACTCATTGCCGCGCGGCTCGTCGATCATCACCAGCGTCACCAGCTGCGGGCGCGAGGCCGGCGCCATGCCGACGAACAGCGATTGATAATGGTCCGGCGAGTAACCGCCCGGAATCGCCTTGTGCACCGTGCCGGTCTTGCCGGCCACGCGATAGCCCGGCACCGCCGCGCGCAGCGCCGTGCCGCCCGGCGCGACCACGCCCTCGAGATACTGACGCACCATGCGCGCCGTGCGCGGCGACAGCACCTGCTTGCCGGCCGGCGGCTGCTCGAGGCGCTCGAGCGAGAGCGGCAGCAGCAGGCCGTCGGTGGCCAGCGCGCCATAAGCCCGCGCCAACTGCAGCGCGGTGGCCGAGAAGCCGTAGCCGTAGGAGGCCGTGGCGGTCGCCACCTCGCCCCACTGGCGATGGTCGCGCAGCACGCCGACACCCTCGCCGGGGAAGCCGCTGCCGGTCGCCTCGCCGAAGCCGAAGCTGCGCAGCCCGCGCCACATGCGCTCGCGCCCCAGCGCCAGCCCGACCTGGGCCGCACCGACGTTGCTCGACTTGACCAGCAGCGTGGCCAGGTTGACGGTGCCGTAGTCGTGCACGTCGCGCACCGTCAGCCGGCCGACCTTGTAGGCGCCGGCATAGGTCGGGATCAGGCTGCGCGCGTCATACAGGCCGGCCTCGATCGCCTCGGCCACCACCAGCGGCTTGATGGTGGAGCCCGGCTCGAACAGATCGGTCGCCGGCCGGTTGCGCAGGGCGGCGCGCTGCACGCCGTCGCGCCGGTTGGGATTGAAGCTCGGGTAGCTCACCATCGCCAGCACTTCGCCGCTGTGCGGGTTGAGCACCACCGCCACGCCGCCGCGCGCCTGGTGCTGCGCCACGGCGGCCTTCACCTCGCGGTAGGCGAGGTACTGCAGGCGCAGGTCAATGCTCAGCAGCACGTCCTCGCCGGCGCGTGCCGGCTTGAAGCCGGCCAGGTCGTCCACCACGCGGCCCAGCCGGTCCTTGACCACGCGCCGGCGGCCGTTCTCGCCGCGCAGCCGCGTCTCCATCGCCAGCTCGATGCCTTCCTGGCCGGCGACGTCGATGTTGGTGATGCCGACCAGCTGCGCCGCGGCCTCGCCCGCCGGGTAGTAGCGGCGGTACTCGCGCTGCAGGAACACGCCGGGCAGGCCCAGTGCCATCACCGCCTTGGCGTCGGCCGGATTCATCTGCCGGCGCAGGTACATGAAATTCTTGTCGGCACGCGCCTTCAGTTCCTTGCGCAGCACGGAATGCTTGACGCCCAGCTTCCTGGCCAGCGCGGGCAGCTGCGCCTCCGCCTTCAGCACCTCGGCCGGCACCGCCCAGACCGATTCCACCGGCGCCGACAGCGCCAGCGGCTGGCCGCGGCGGTCGCGGATCGCGCCACGGCCACCCGGCACCTCCAGCGTGCGCACGTGGCGCTTGGCGCCCTCGTTGGTCAGGAATTCACGATCGAGCACCTGCAGGTCCACGGCGCGCAGGCACAGAATCAGGAAGGCCGCCACGAAGCAGCCCAGAACGAAACGGCCCCGCCACTCTGCCGCGGCGGGGCTGGCTTCGTCGGCCACCGGCTTTCTCTCCCTGTCTCGCGCCATCCTGCGACGCCCCTTATTGCTTGATCACGGAATAGTTCTCCGGCTCGCGCATGCCCAGCCGCTCGCGCGCGATCTGCTCCAGCCGCCCATGGTTGGCCCAGGCGCTTTCTTCCAGCTGCAGCTGCGACCACTCGGTGTCGAGCCGGTCCTGCTCGACGCGCAGCTGCTGCAGCTCGTTCATCAGCGCGCGGCTCTCGTGCTTGGCCTGCACCACCCCGACCGCCGACATCAGCGTCGCCAGCAGCAGCACCCCCAGCAGCAGCGCGCGCGCCATGCTCAGGCACTCCCCAGCTTTTCCGCCACGCGCAGCACGGCGCTGCGCGCGCGCGGGTTGGCGGCGATCTCGGCCTCACTCGCCATCACGGCCTTGCCGATGAGACGCAGCCGCGGCGCCGGCGCGGGCCCCAGATCGCGCGGGTCCTGCGGCGGTCGCGCGCAATCGCGCAGGAAGCGCTTGACGCGGCGGTCCTCCAGCGAATGGAAGCTGATCACCGCCAGCCGCCCGCCGGGGGCGAGCGCCTCGAGCGCCTGCGGCAGCACGGCATCGAGCTCCTCGAGTTCGCGGTTGATGAAGATGCGCAGCGCCTGGAACGTGCGCGTGGCCGGATGCATTTTCTTTCTCTGGGGCTGCCGCGGCCCCGGCATGGCGCGGGCGACGATGTCGGCCAGCTGCGTGGTGGTGGTGATCGGCGCGGTATCGCGCGCCCGAACGATCGCGCCGGCGATGCGCCAGTGATGCCGCTCCTCGCCGTATTCCCTGAGCACGCGGGAAATCTCCTCGCGCTCGGCACGCGCCAGCCACGCGGCCACACTCGCGCCCGTCTGCGGGTCCATGCGCATGTCGAGCGGGCCTTCGCGCAGGAAGCTGAAGCCGCGCGCGGCCTCGTCCAGCTGCGGCGAGGACACGCCCAGATCGAACAGGATGCCGTGTACGCGCCCGCCGAGGCCTTCCTCCGCCAGCGCGGCGCCGAGCTGCGTGAAACTGCCGGGCCGGATACGAAAACGGGGCTCGCGCCCCAGTTCCCGCCACGCCTGCCCGCAGGCCTGCGGGTCCCTGTCGAAGGCGAGCAGCCGGCCCTCCGGCCCCAGCCGCTGCAGGATCGCGCGGCTGTGCCCGCCGCGGCCATAGGTCGCGTCCACATACAGGCCATCCGGCCGGATCGCCAGCGCCTCGAGCACGGCCTGCATCAGCACCGGCTGATGTTCCATCGGCAACCCTCCCCCGGCCCGCGGGCGCGCAGCGTTCACAGCGTCAGGCCGCCGAAGCCGTCCGGCAGCTGGAAGTTGCCGTCGCGGGTCGTGGCCAGGAACTGGTCGCGCTGCGCGTTCCAGGCCGCCTCGTCCCACAGCTCGAAACCGTTGATACGACCGACCAGCATCACCTCGCGGCTGAGCTGCGCGTAGTCACGCAGCACCGGCGGCAGCAGCAGCCGGCCCTGCTTGTCCATTTCGACCTCGGTGGCATGGCCGACCAGCAGGCGCTTCAAGCCCGCCGACTGCGCGTGCACATCCGGCAGCGCCAGCAGCTTGCGCTCGATCTCCAGCCAGGTCGGCAACGGGTACAGCAGCAGGCAACGCTCGAAATTGGCGGTGATGACCAGCTGGCCCCCGCTGGTCTCGAGCAGCGACTGACGGTAGCGCGCCGGCATGGCGACGCGCCCTTTGACATCGACCGTCAGTAGATTGGCGCCTCGGTACACCGTCTCCTCCGTCGCACCGGCGATCCACTATTCACCACAAAATTCCCCTTTGCCGCACTATAGACACCGGCCAAGGCCGATGTCAAGCCAAGAATGAGAAAAATTTTTGCAGAAACAGGGACTTGCCGAGGACAGCTCAAGGCCAAAAAAGCAAAACAGAAAACGCTGGATTAACAGCGTGTTACTGCGGACTATTCATGCGGGATGTCATAAAAACGCGGCCCTGGCCCGCAGCCGTGGAGAAAGGTGGGGACCCTTGCCGGGCCCCCACCCTCATCGTCGTACATCTAAAGAAGTCAGCCTGTAAGCCGGGTTCTGTCGAGAACAGTCATTCATCTGGGACGCGCGTCACCGCGCGCCTCTAGCAGCCTACCCGAGGGCCGCCGCGGGTCGCGGCCGGCGGTATGACCCGCCTGCCCTCCTATTTGGCCTTGCTCCGGATGGGGTTTTCCGTGCCGCCGTGTGTTGCCACCGGCGCGGTGCGCTCTTACCGCACCTTTTCACCCTTGCCTGATCCCCGGTGTGACCCGGGGCCATCGGCGGTTCGTTCTCTGTGGCACTGTCCGTGGGCTCGCGCCCCCCAGGCGTTACCTGGCATCCCACCCTGTGGAGCCCGGACTTTCCTCTGCAACTGGCGTCACAGCGACTGTTCGGCCGACTCCGAGGCGGATTTTACCATGCGGGCCGGCGGCCAGCCGCGCCCTCAACCCCGGGTGATGGCCTGGTCGAGTTCGCGGATCAGCGCCAGCAGCCGCTGGGTGTCTTGCGACAGGCGCCGGAACTCGACCTCGGCCAGCGGCGCGATCCCGCTGGCCGCCGGCAGCGGATCGCTGCCGGCCAGGACCAGGCGCATGCGCGGCACCAGGATCCATTGCAGCCACTGCCAGAACTCGAGCGTGTCGTAGCAGAACGGCACGCGGCTGGCCATGGCCGCGACCGGCGGCGGGTCCGCGGCCCACAACTCGATCCGGCGCATCTCCTGCTCGATGGCGTCCACCAGCTCGGCCACGCGCAGCAGCTGCCCGGGGACCGCGCTCACGGGCCCTCGGCGTCCGGAAACAGCTTGCCGGGATTGAGGATGCCCTGGGGGTCGAACACGCGCTTGAGCTGGCGCATGAGCGCCAATTCAATCGCGCCGATCTCGCGCCCGACGAAGGCGCGCTTCTCCAGGCCCACGCCGTGCTCGCCGGACAGCGTGCCGCCCAGCTTCAGCACCAGGTCGAACACCGCCGCCAGGCAAGCGTGCATGACGGCCAACTGCGCTGGGTCCCCGGCGTCGCCGAGCAGGTTGACATGCACATTGCCGTTGCCGGCGTGACCGAAATTGACGATCGGCACGCCATGCCGCGCGGACAGGGCCTGCAGGCCCTCGATCAGCTCGGCCAGGCGTGATACCGGCACCACGACGTCTTCGTTGATCTTCTTCGGCGCCAGCGTGCGCAACGCCGGCGACAGCGCCTTGCGCGTCTCCCACAATGCCGCCACCTCGGTCATGTCGGCCGCCGCACGCAGTTCCAGCAGCCCGTCGCCGCGGGCGGCATCCGCCACGGCCGCGGCGGCAGGCTCGATCGCCGCCGCGCTGCCGTCCACCTCGATCATCAGCATCGCGCCGGCGGCTTCCGGCAGATCGGCCCGCGCCGCAGACTGGTACTGGCGGATCATGGCGATGGCACTGCCGTCGATGAACTCCAGCGCGCAGGGCGTTTCCGGCTGCGCCATGATGCGCGACACCGCGCGCGCCGCGGCGCCCACGTCACGGTACAAGGCGCGCAGCGTACG
>DATLYR010000048.1 GCA_035574475.1 Nevskiales bacterium
CGTCCAGGCTGTCGGTCCTGTAGATCCGGTCCAGGTCCTCACGCCCGATCAGGCCCTGCTCCACGAACAGGTCGAAGCGGATCAGCTGCTCCCAGAAGCGCTTGCCGAACAGCAACACCGGAATTACTTCCTTCTTGCCAGTCTGCACCAGCGTCAGCACCTCGAACAGCTCGTCCATGGTGCCGAAGCCGCCGGGGAAGATGGCCATACCGCGCGCCAGGTTCAGGAACCAGAACTTGCGCATGAAGAAATAGTGGAACTCGAAGCTCAGATTCGGCGAGACGTAGGCATTGGATTCCTGCTCGTGCGGCAGCGAGATGTTCATGCCGACGGACAGGCCGGGATTCACTTCGCTGGCGCCGCGGTTGGCAGCCTCCATGATGCCCGGGCCACCGCCGGTGCAGATGTAGTAGCGGTCTTCGGCGCCGTGGCGCTCGGTGGTCCAGTGCGCCAGGCGCGCTGCCAGCTGGCGCGCGGCGTCGTAGTAATCCACCGCATCCGGCCCGCGGGACAGGCCCGGACGGATGCGCGCCGAGCCCCAGAAGATCACGGCCTTGTGCACGCCGTGCCGGGCTAGCCGCGTCTGCGGCTCCAGGTATTCCGCCAACATGCGCAGAGTGCGCGCCTCCGGGCTGTTGATAAATTGCTGATTTTTATAGGCCTTCATGGAATTCCTCCGGGCTGCCGGCAGTATAGCAACGGCCGCCGGAGCGCCTTGAAAACCGCGCGGTCGCCCCCATCTAGCTGGCAGGGTTGGCAGCGATGCCCCCACAACCCAACGACCTGCAAGGAGACGTTAAGGAGGTGCTGTATATGAACCTGAGATTGTACGAACCGACCAACCTGCTCGGCCAGCTGCACCAGGACCTGAGCCGCATCTTCGATGCGCCTTGGAGCGGTCTTGCGGATCTGTCCACGGCCGACACCAGTTGGTCGCCGCCGGTCGACATCAAGGAGGACAACGACCACTACTACATCAAGGCTGACGTACCGGGCGTCGATCCGAAGGACATCGAGGTCACGCTGGAGCGCGGCGTGCTGACGATCTCCGGCTCGCGCCAGAGCGAGAGCAAGGAAGAGCGAAACGGCTACCGCCGCGTCGAGCGCTTCCATGGCCGCTTCACCCGCGCCTTCGCGCTGCCGGATACCGCCGACGCGGACAAGGTGGATGCGAAGGTCAAGGACGGCGTACTCGAGGTGGTCATCAACAAGAAGGAAAGCAGCAAGCCGCGCCGGATCGCGGTGCGCAGCTGACGGGAAGCGAGGGGTGCGATGGAACATCGCACCCCTCGACTGACTGTCACCCCGGCGCAAGCCGGGGTCCAGCGCCTCACCCCTATCTTAAAGACACTGGATTCCGGCCTGCGCCGGAATGACAAGAGCGAAAATACCCATGCGCATGGACAAACTGACCAGCAAGCTGCAGAGCGCACTCGCCGATGCCCAGAGCATGGCGGTGGGCCGCGACCATACGCAGCTCGAGCCGGTACACCTGCTCCTGGCCCTGCTCAACCAGCAGGGTGGCACGGTGGTGCCGCTGCTGGCGCAGGCCGGCGTCAACGTCAATGCGCTGCGTACCCAGCTCAACAGCCAGCTCGACGGGCTGGCACGCCTCAAGGAGGCCACCGGCGAGATTTCGCTGAGCACGGAGCTCGGCCGCATCCTCAACCTGGCCGACAAGCTGGCGCAGGAACGCAAGGACCAGTTCATCTCCAGCGAGCTGGTGGTGCTGGCGATGGCCCAGGACAAGGGCCCGGTGGGCGAAGCCCTGCGCAAGGCTGGCGCCACCAAGGCCGTCCTGAGCAAAGCGATCGACGCCGTACGGGGAGGCCAGGCGGTGAACGATCCCAATGCGGAAGACCAGCGCCAGGCGCTGGAGAAGTACTGCATCGACCTGACCGCGCGCGCCGAGGCCGGCAAGCTCGATCCGGTGATCGGCCGCGACGACGAGATCCGCCGCGTGGTGCAGGTGCTGAGCCGCCGTACCAAGAACAATCCTGCCCTGATCGGCGAGCCGGGCGTGGGCAAGACCGCCATTGTCGAAGGCCTGGCCCAGCGCATCGTCAACGGCGAGGTGCCGGAAGGCCTCAAGAACAAGCGCCTGCTGGCGCTCGACCTGGGCGCACTGATCGCCGGCGCCAAGTATCGCGGCGAATTCGAGGAGCGCCTGAAGGCGGTGCTGACCGAGCTGGCCAAGCAAGAGGGCCAGATCATCCTGTTCATCGACGAGATCCACACCATGGTCGGCGCCGGCAAGGCGGAAGGCGCCATGGATGCCGGCAACATGCTCAAGCCGGCGCTGGCGCGCGGCGAGCTGCACTGTATCGGTGCCACCACGCTGGACGAATACCGCAAGTACATCGAAAAAGATGGCGCGCTGGAGCGGCGCTTCCAGAAGGTGCTGGTGGACGAGCCTTCCGTCGAGGATACCATCGCCATCCTGCGCGGCCTCAAGGAGCGCTATGAGGTGCACCACGGCGTGGACATCACCGACGGCGCCATCATCGCCGCGGCCAAGCTGTCGCACCGCTACATCACCGACCGCCAGCTGCCGGATAAAGCCATCGACCTGGTGGACGAGGCGGCCAGCCGCATCCGCATCGAAATCGACTCCAAGCCCGAGGCGCTGGACAAACTGCACCGCCGGCTGATCCAGCTCAAGATTGAGCGCGAGGCGCTGAAGCAGGAATCCGACGAGGCCTCGAAGAAGCGTCTGGAGAAGCTCGAGGACGACATCGGCAAGCTCGAGCGCGAGTACAGCGACCTGGAAGAAGTCTGGAAGGCCGAGAAGGCCACCGTGTCCGGCGCCGCCGGTTTCAAGGAGGCGCTGGACAAGGCGCGCGTGGAGATGGAGGCTGCGCGGCGCGCCGGCGATCTGGCCAAGGTCGCCGAATACCAGTACGGCCGCATCCCGGAGCTGGAGAAAAAACTCAAGGCCGCGGCCGAGACCGAACAGCAGAGCTTCAAGCTGCTGCGCAACAGCGTGACTGAGCAGGAAATCGCGGATGTGGTCTCGCGCTGGACCGGCATCCCCGTGTCCAAGCTCATGGAAAGCGAGCGCGAGAAACTGCTGCGGATGGAAGAGGCGCTGCACGAACGCGTGGTCGGCCAGGACGAGGCGATCCGCGCGGTCGCGGACTCGATCCGCCGGTCGCGTGCCGGGCTGTCGGACCCCAACCGGCCGATCGGTTCCTTCCTGTTCCTGGGCCCCACCGGCGTCGGCAAGACCGAGCTGTGCAAGGCGCTGGCCGCCTTCCTGTTCGACACCCAGGACGCGATGGTGCGTATCGACATGTCCGAGTTCATGGAGAAGCACTCCGTGGCGCGCCTGATCGGCGCCCCGCCCGGCTATGTCGGTTACGAGGAAGGCGGGTATCTCACCGAGGCCGTGCGCCGCAAGCCCTATTCCGTGGTGCTGCTGGACGAGGTCGAGAAGGCGCATCCCGAGGTGTTCAACGTGCTGCTGCAGGTCCTGGACGACGGCCGCCTGACCGACGGCCAGGGCCGCACCGTGGACTTCCGGAACGCAGTCATCGTCATGACCTCGAATCTCGGCTCCCAGCTCATTCAAGAGATGGCGGGCGAGGAAAACTACGCCGACATGAAGGCCGCGGTACTGACCGTGGTGCAGAAGGAGTTCCGGCCGGAGTTTCTCAACCGCATCGACGAGGTGGTGGTCTTCCACCCACTGCAGAAGGCGCAGATCCGCGAAATCGCCCGCCTCCAGACCGAGCATCTGCGCGCGCGGCTGCGCGAGCGCGACCTCGAGCTGGAGATCACCGACGCCGCGCTGGACAAGCTGGCCGAGGCCGGCTTCGACCCGGTTTACGGCGCGCGCCCGCTCAAGCGCGCGGTGCAGGCCCAAGTGGAGAACCCGCTCGCCAGGCGGATACTGCAGGGCGAGTTCGGGCCGGGCGAGACGGTGCGTGTGGATGCAGAGAACGGCGAGCTGGTCTTCCGCGCGGTGTCTGCAGCGGCCGTGAATTGAGCCCTCGCGCGTGGACTCATGCCCGGGCGCGCGCCACCGCGAGCCGGCGGGCCGACACGGCTGCCGTGCTAATCTTGTAGCGGTGACTCCAACGAGAACGCTGATACAGTGCTGGCTCTGCTGCATGGCCTGGTTCGCTCCGGCCGTGTTCGCCGCATCCCCCGCCACCACCCCCTCTCCTGCCGCCCGCAGCAGCCCCCCTGCGCAGGCGCCAGCCGCGGCACCCAAACGGGCGCCGGCCATTGTGCCGCTGCCGGAAAAGCCCACGCTCCAGGACATGCGCGCCTGGATCGAGGAGATGAAGACCCGCGAACGCGGGCCATTCAAGCACATCCGCTGGTTCTGCAACGACGGCTCGGTGCTCGAACCCGAACCCTTCGCCTGCGAGCGCCGGGGCGGCGGCGTGCAGCACGGCGAGTGGAGCGACAAGACCAAGAAAATCCGCGAATCCGGGTACCCGATCGCGAATGTCCTCGCCTCGATCAAGCCGGAACAGGTGGTCGGGCCGCAGGCCGACCCCGCCTTCCTGCCCTTGCTGCTGGCGGAGAAGTTCCTGATCGCATTCGACGACGGCTGGATCTTCCGGCGCGCGCGCTTTTACCGTGGCGCGCTGCAGGACTACAACGAACAGGACAGCGCCACCGAAATCCTGCTGGCATTGCTCGGCGACCCGGTCTGGCGCGAGCGCATCGTGGTGCTGTACGAGTCCGCGCGCCTGCTGCCGCATGGTGTATCCACCAACGTTCTGACCCAGATCCGCGGGCTGGCGACCACGGTCACCGAACAGGATCCGGATTTCGCGCGGCTGCGCGACAAGATCCACGCGGCACCCGATGCCGGTGACGCACGCCGGGTACGTGAGTATGCGGCGGGCCCCAAAGCCAAAGCGAAGCTGCAGGCCGATTACGAACGCCTGGCAGCCGACATCGACCGTGCCTACCTGCAGAAGACCCTGCCGGCGGCGCTCGAAGCGCTCGCCAGGCGCGTGCAGGAGCCGGCGCTCGCAGAGCGCATAGCCGCCTTCGCGGCCGACCTGCAGACACAGATCGATCCGGAAAGCCAGCTGCGCATCAGTGGCGAGGTGCTGGGCTTCATCCGCGAGCACCTGCTGCAACTGGGCAGGCCGCGCGTGCGCCTGCAGGCCCTCGACGCGGGGCTCGCCGCCGAGCTGAACGCCTTCACCGCCACCCGTGCGCTGCTCGAGGGCCTGCCTCGCGCCAGCCGCGGCCAGCGGCTGGCCTGGCTGGGTCTTTCGGCCCAGTGCCTCTACGGGCTCGGCCTGCTCACGCAGCGCGAGCTGGAAGAAATCCGGCAGTCGCTTGCGCGCCTGCCGGTGCACGTGATCCCCTTCGAGAACTACCGCAACGAAATCCAGTACCTGGAACGCCCGCCCGGCTGGTCGGCGCGGCGCCTCGGCTACCACTTCGGCGCCGCGATCGACCGCCTCGCCGCACTCGACCCCATGGTCGAGATGTACATACCCGACCGGCTGCGCTCCAGTCCTATGCTGTTCTATTCCAGCGTGCTGGAATCGCTGGCAGAGGACGTCGCGCGCCTGGGCGGCGTGCGCCATAGCCTGTTCGGCCAGCCGGTCAGCACCGGGCTGCGCCGGCTCAATCCCGGGCTCGCGCGTGGCATGCTGTACACGGAGGAAGACGCACGCACGCTGCCGGCCGGCAGCCCGGCCGCGATCTGGCTGGTGCCGGAAACCACCGCGGACCTGCCGCCGGTGGCCGGCATCCTCACCGCCGAGGAAGGCAATGCGCTGTCGCACGTGCAGCTGCTGGCCCGTAATCTCGGCATCCCCAACGTCGTGGTGGGCCGCGATCTGCTGCCCGGACTGCAGGCGCGTCGTGGCAAGCCGATCGTGCTCGCCGCGAGCCGCGCCGGCGTGGTGCGCATCGAGGACGATGGTCCGCAATGGGCACCACTGTTCCCGCAGGACAGCCGCCCGCAGGTGCTGATCGCAGTCAACCTACACAAACTCGACCTCAACCGGCGCGGCTTCATCCCCACCAGCCAGCTGAGTGCCGCCGACTCCGGCCGCAGCGTCGGGCCCAAAGCCGCGCAGGTCGGCGAGCTGGCGCGCCATTTCCCCGGCCAGGTCTCGCCGGGCCTGGCCATCCCCTTCGGCGCGTTCCGCGCCCTGCTCGACCGCCCGCGCGAGGCCGGCAAGCCGCAGAGCATGTTTGCCTGGATGCAGGCCCAGTATGCGGAGATGGGTCTGCTGGCGCCGGAGCCGCGCGCGCAGCGGGTCAAGACCTTCCTGGCCGAGGTGCGCGACTGGATCGCCGCCCAGCCCTTCGACGAGGCCTTCCGCAGCGGGCTGCGCGAGGCGATGAAAAACACCTTCGGCGAGGACGGCAGCTACGGCGTGTTCGTGCGCAGCGACACCAACGTCGAAGACCTACCTGGCTTCAGCGGCGCAGGCCTCAACAAGACCGTGCCGAATGTGGTCGGCTTCGACAACGTGCTCAAGGCCATCAAGGAGGTGTGGACCTCCCCCTTCACCGAACGCGCCTACGGCTGGCGCCAGGGCCTGATGGACAAGCCCGAGCACGTGTATGCCTCGGTCCTGCTGCACAAGAGCGTGCCGAACGAGAAATCCGGGGTCATGATCACCGCCGACGCAGAAACCGGTGACCGGCGTTTCCTCACGATCGTCGCCAACGCCGGCGTGGGCGGCGGCGTCGAAGGCCAGGCGGCGGAGACCCTGCGCGTCTACCTGCCGACCGGCGAGGTGCGGCTGATGGCCTCGGCCACCGCACCGCTCATGCGCGTGCTGCTACGTGAGGGCGGTTCACGCCTGGTCGAGGCACCGGCACCGGACAAGCTGCTGCAGGCAGAAGAAATCGCGCAGCTCGCGGCGCTGGCGCGCAGCCTGCCGGGCAAGTACCCGCCGCTGCTCGACGGGCAGGGCCGGCCGGCGCCGGCGGATATCGAGTTCGGTTTCGTGGACGGCAAGTTGATGCTGTTCCAAATCCGTCCGTTCCTGCAGAATCAGGCGGCGATGCGCAACCAGTACCTGGCGCAGATGGACGCGAGCCTGCGGCGCAGTGCCACGGGCGTGCCGCGCACGGTCGACCTGCGCGAGATACCGCCCGTGCCGGCCCCTGCCAGACCCGCACCGGCGCCCGTGCCGGAGACGGCGCCGCAGCCGGGGCCCATCATTCAGGCCCCGCAGCCTGACGCCGGGGCGTCGGGATCATGAGAGCGCTGCTGCTCGCGCTGCTCGCCGGCCTGCCCGTGCTGGCCCAGGCCTACCCCATCGACGGCTACCCCTACACCGGCATCCGCCGGCTCGAGTACTACCGCCTGGCGCGCGCGGGCGAAATCCCCGGGCCGCGCTATCCCAAGGGCCAGTATCTGAGCATGGAGCAGGTGCAGCCACGCTGGAAACAGAGCGACGGGCGCACACTGCCACCTCTGGACCAGGACTTCAGCCGCAAGCTCGGCGCCCTGCTCGATGCCGGCGCACGTCCCAACTACGGCATCGCCGTGCTGGACCTGAGCGACCCGGCGGCGCCGCGCTATGGCACGCACCAGGGCGACATGCAGGCCAACGTCGGCAGCGTGGGCAAGATCCTGGTGGCGCTGGCGACATTCCACCTGCTCGCCCAGATCTATCCGCATGACATCGCCGCGCGCGAGCGCGTACTGCGCGAAAGCCGCGTGGTGGCCGACGCCTTCAGCCAGTACGACCATCACGGCATCGTGCTGTTCGACGTCGAGAAGCGTCGCAAAATCAGCCGCAGCATGCGCATCGGCGACACCGGCAATCTGTGGGAGTACCTGGACTGGATGATGTCGGCCAGCTCCAACTCGGCAGCCGCAATGGTACAGAAGGAACTCATCGCCCTGGCGCATTTCCGCCAGCGCTACCCGGTCAGCGAGCAGGAAAAGGCCGCGTTTTTCCGCAGCACGCCGCGCGCGGAGCTGGGTCGGATCTTCCATGCGGTACACACCAACGCCGTGATCGCTGCCGGGCTGGATCCGGCGCGCATCCGCCAGTCCAGCTTTTTTACCCGCGGCGGCAACCAGCAGGTGGCCGTCACCGGCGGCAGCTGGGCGACACCCGAGCAGCTCGTGCGCTATCTGTTCCGGCTGGAGGCCGGCACGCTGATCGACGCCTGGTCCAGCCGCGAGATCAAGCGCCTGATGTACATGACCCAACGCCGCATCCGCTATGCCTCGCACCCGGCACTGCACGAGGCCGCCGTGTACTTCAAGTCCGGCTCGTTCTTCCAGTGCCACGACGGGCCGCGACACTGCAAGAAGTACATGGGCGACAAGACCAACCGGCTGGCCTCGGTTGCGATCATAGAGTCGCCCGCGGAAAACCCGCGGCTGCTGTACCTGGTCGCGGTGATGTCGAACGTGCTGAAAGTGAATTCGGCGGTGGCACACCAGACGCTCGCGCTGCGCATCCAGCGCCTGATCGAGTCCTATCACCCGCAGGCGCCGGCGGTTAAGCCTCAGCCCGTACTGCCCGCCGGGCAGCCGGCCGCGCCAGTGGACGGCCCGCCCGACTAGGAACCCGCATGACCGCTCCGCAAACGCCGCTAGACCTCTGGCACCGACCGATGGCGCGCTCGGCGCTGCTGTTCACCAATTTCTTCCTGATCATCCTGGCCTATTACCTGGTCAAGCCGGCCAGCCGCTCGCTGTTTCTGGAGCACGCCGACGCCGCACAGCTGCCCTATGTGTGGACGGCGAGCGCCCTGCTGCTGCTGGCGCTGATGCCACTGTACCAGTGGATCGTACGTCGCTACAGCCGCGTCAATGTCGTGATCGGCTCCTGTCTGCTGATCGTCGCGCTGCTGGTGCTGTTCAGGGCATTGATGCTCGACCCGGGTCTCGAGGTCGCGGTCGGCTTCTATATTCTGGTGGATATCTTCAGTGTAGTGCTGGTCGAGCAGTTCTGGAGCCTGACCAACAGCGTCTATCGCAGTGCAGAAGGACGGCGCTGGTACGGGCTGATCGCCAGCGGCGGGCTGCTGGGGGGGCTGGTCGGTGGACTGTTCGCAAACTGGCTGCTCACGTCTACGCCCGTGAACACGGCCGACCTGCTGCTGGTGGCAGCGAGCTTCATCGCGCTGATGATCGCGCTCACTCTGCTGCTGGCGCGGCACGGCCTGTACCGCGAACACGTCCAACACACGCCGCTGGATGCCTTGCCGGCTGCCGTCGGGCGCGGCTGGCGTGCGCTGCGCGGCAACCGCTATCTGGGCTTGATCGCCCTGATGCTGCTGCTGTCGCAGATGGCTGAGCCGATCGTCGAGTATCAGTTCATGTCGCTGGTCGAGGTGACTTACCCGCAGCGCGAGCTGCGCACTGCCTATCTGTCGCAGTTCCTCAGCGTACTGAGCGGCGTCGCGCTGCTGGTGAACCTGCTGGTGACGCCTGTGATCCACCGCCGGCTGGGCGCCATCGCGGGTCTGCTGGTGCAGCCGCTGCTGCTCGGCGCCACGGCGCTGTGCTTCGCCCTGCAGTCGCGCCTGGCGGTCGCTGCGGCAGCCAAGATCGCCGATCGCGGCTTGTCCTACTCGATCAACCGGGCCTCGCGCGAGCTGCTGTACGTGCCAGTGGATCCGGTCACCATCTATCGGGCCAAGGCCTGGATCGACATGGTCGGCTACCGCACCTTCAAGATCGCCGGCAATGCCGTGATCCTCCTGCTGACGCAATGGCTGCCCTGGCAGCTGGGTGTCGGCCAGCTGAGCTGGGTAGTGCTGGGATTCTGCGGACTGTGGGCCTGGGCCGTGCTGAGCATCCGCGACGACTACCACGCGATCAACCGCGCCGCCCTGGTTTCGACCCTGCCGGGCGCACGCCCGGCGACAGATCTCAAGCGGGAGTGAAGCTTTACTCAGGGAACTCCCGATTCATGGCTTTTGCCATTCCGGCGAGAGCCGGAATCCAGCGACTTTCGAGGTCGGCGCCATGCCACCGACGGATCCGGGCTATCGCCGGGGTGACGGAATAGATCAGAGATTCCCTAATTCAAACCGGCGGACTGGATCGGGCGCGGCTGGCTGAACACGATGTCATCCATCGCCACGATCAGCTTCTGCAGCCATTCGCCACCCTTGCGGTGTTCGGCCAGGGCCACGGCGATATAGCGGCGGCCGGCACGCTCGACGATGGCACTGTCGGAATGGAACTCGCGCCAGGTGCCGGACTTGCGGTAGATGCGCGCGTCCGGGTGGCTTTCCTCGAGACCTTTTACGAACTTGTGGTGGATGCCCGGGTTGCCCATGATCTCCTTCATCTGCCGGCTGTACTCGGGCGACACCAGCCGTCCGGTTTCCATCAGGTAGTAGAAACGCGCCACCTGGTAAGCGGTGGCCCCGTGCGAGATGTTGTGCAACGGGTCGCGCTGGTAGGCACCGCCGCTGGCGTAGGCCTTGCCGACCCATAGACCCCCATTGAGGCTGGCGTCGTAGAACCGGTACTGCCGCGACTGCAGTAACCGTGCCAGGTAGCTGCGTCCCACTCGGTCAAGCACGTAGGTCGCCGCCTCGTTCGAGGACACGCGGATCATGTCGATCATCTGCTGGCGCAGCTCGTCATCGAGGCGCAGGCGGCCTTCGTGGATCTTCTGGAAGGCGCCGAACAGGATTGCGATCTTGGGCAGGCTGGCGGCGTACATCATCTCGTCGCCGTTGATCATGGCCAGCCGGGGATCGCCAGGTTCCGTCACGTCCACGAGTGCGACCGACAACTGCTTGTCCTCGATCGCATCCTCAAGGCCAAGCTCGCGCACGGAACGGCGCAGTTTACGCTGCAGTTCCAGGTCCATGGCCTCGCGCAGATGGTAGTAACCGCGCGCGACCGGCCGGACCTTGACCTCGATGTCGCCGGCCGACTGTGCCAGGGTGGATGCCGTGCCCGTCAAAGCCGCAACCGCCAGGCTGGCCGCCAACCACAGGCGCGGGCGACGGTGGGCCGCAGGGTGACCGGCACCCCATCGGAAACAGCTCATAAACAACGACTTGGATCTCCCCACGACGCCCTCCCACACCCCAATCCGCCCTCCCTGGCGTCGGCCTGCCCCACCGCAGGTCATGGTCAGTCAGTCTTTGAGTTGTTAGGTATCTGACCCGTAGCCTACTGTTTGCAAAAGCAAATCACCAGCCGCCCCGTCAGGCACGGCCATTCTGGCGGGAAAATCCACGCCGGGAAAGCGTAATTTTTCAGTAGCCGCTACGCATGTGCTACGCAGCGAGAAAAACGCCAGCCCCTTAGTGGGCCCGCTCAAGCACGGTCGCCACGCCTTGGCCCATCCCGATGCACATGGTGGCGACGCCGAACTGTGCGTCCTTCTCGTTGAGTATGTGCGCCAGCGCGCCGGTGATGCGCGCCCCCGAGCAGCCCAGCGGATGGCCAAGCGCAATGGCGCCGCCCTTGAGGTTCACGCGGTCCATGCGATCGAGCAGCTTGAGATCCTTGAGCACCGCCAGCGACTGCGCGGCGAAGGCCTCGTTCAGCTCGAAATAGTCGATGTCCTTGATGTCCAGGCCGGCGCGCTTGAGCGCCTTCTGCGTGGCCGGCACGGGGCCGATGCCCATGATCGAGGGGTTGCAGCCGGCCGAAGCCATGGCGCGGATCTTCGCCAGCGGCTTCAGGCCCAGGCTCTTGGCCTTGTCGGCGCTCATGACCAGCGTACAGCTGGCGCCATCGGAGATCGCGGAACTATTTCCCGCGGTCACCGAGCCCTTCGGGTTGAAAGCCGGCTTCAACTTGGCGAGGTCGTCCAGGTTGGCGTCGGGACGCACGACCTCGTCGAAGTCCACCAGGATCGGCAGGCCGTCGGCGTCGTGGCCCAGGATCGGCACCATCTCGTTCTGGTAGCGGCCCTCCTTCCAGGCCGCATAGGCCTTCCGGTGCGAGGCCAGTGCGAACTCGTCCTGCTGCTGGCGGCTGATGCCGTGGGTCTGGGTCAGCATCTCGGCGGTGAGCCCCATCATGGCCGAGGCCTTGGCGGTGTTGAGCGCCAGGGCCGGAGCGCCGTCGAAGCCGTGGGTCATCGGCACATGGCCCATGTGCTCGACGCCGCCGCAGATGAAGATCTCGCCGACACCGGCCTTGATCGAGCCGACCGCGGCGTGGATCGCGGTCATCGAGGAGCCGCACAGGCGGTTCACGGTCTGGCCGGATACGGTCAGCGGCAGGCCGGCGAGCAGTGCGGCGTTGCGCGCGATGTTGAAGCCCTGCTCCAGGGTCTGCTGCACGCAGCCCCAGATCACGTCCTCGACCTCGGCCGGCTTGACCGCCGGGTTGCGCGCGAGGATCGCCTTGATCAGTTCCGCCGACAGCTCCTCGGCGCGCACGTTGCGGAATACGCCGCCCTTGGAACGGCCCATCGGGGTGCGGATGGCGTCAACAATCACTACGTCGGTCATGGCTGTTCTCCAGTATTTCTTGTGGCGCGTGTCGGGCGGGCCATTCGAGGAGCGTGCACGCACCACGCCCGCGACCCAGAGACATGCGAAGCATGCATTGAGTGGGAGCGGGCGGGCGGCGGGTCCCGCACCCACTGCTTCGCAGGCACCGTGTCCCGCCGCCATGTGCGCGCCCGAACGCCATCGATGGCTGACTTTGCGTCTCCGAGAAGGGCTTGCCCGATGCGCGCCATGGCTTTACTTGCTGTAATAGGTCTTGCCGTCGGCGGCCATCTTCTTCATGGACGCAGTCGGCTCGTAGAGCTTGCCGAGATGGGCGTATTTCGCCGCCTTCTCCAGCACGGTCTTCATGCCGATCGTGTCGCAGTACTTGAGCGCGCCGCCGCGGAACGGCGGGAAGCCGATGCCCAGGATCAGGCCCATGTCGGCCTCCTGCGGACTCTCGACGATGCCCTCGTCCAGGCAGCGCACGGTCTCGATGATCATCGGCAGCATGTGGCGGTCGATGATCTCCTCGTCGCTGAAGTCCTTCTGGCCGTTCGGCTGCACCGACTTGATGAGGTCATAGGTGGACGGGTCCACGACCTTCTTCGGCTTGCCCTTGGGGTCGGTTTCGTACTTGTAGAAACCGACGCCATTCTTCTGGCCGTAGCGCTTGTTCTCGTACATCACGTCGAGCGCGGTCTTGAACGCCTTGCTCATGCGGTCGGGATAGCCTTCCGCCAGCACGTCCCCGACGTGGTGCGAGGTGTCGATGCCGACCACGTCCTGCAGGTAGGCGGGCCCCATCGGCCAGCCGAAGTTCTCCATGACCTTGTCGATCTTCTGGAAGTCGGCGCCGTCGCGCAGCAGCGCCGACCAGCCGCCGAAGTACGGGAACAGAATGCGGTTGACCAGGAAGCCCGGGCAGTTCTTGACCACGATCGGGGTCTTGCCCATGGCGCTGGCGTAATTGGCCACCGTGGCGATGGCCTCCTTGCTGGTCTTGCTGCCGTAGATCACCTCGACCAGCGGCATCCGGTGCACCGGGTTGAAGAAGTGCATGCCGAGGAAGTTCTCGGGATGCTTGAGCGCAGTGGCCAGCTCGTCGATGGAGATGGACGAGGTGTTGGAGGCGATGATGGTGCCCGGCTTGACCAGGCCCTCGACCTCGGCCAGCACGCTCTTCTTGACCTTGGGGTTCTCGACTACGGCCTCGATGACGATATCCACGTTGCCGAAATCCCCGTAGTTCAGCGTCGGGCGGATGCTGGCGAGGATCGCGCCGGCCTTTTCCGGCGTGAGCTTCTTGCGTTCGACCTGCTTGGCCAGCAGTTTGTTGGCCTCACTCATGCCCAGGTCCAGCGCCTTGTCGGCGATGTCCTTCATGATGATCGGCGTGCCCTTGACCGCGCTCTGGTAGGCGATGCCACCACCCATGATGCCGGCGCCGAGCACCGCCGCCTGCTTCACCGGGCGCGCGATCTTGGCCGCGGCCTTGGCCTTCTTCTTGAGGAACTGGTCGTTGAGGAACAGGCCGATCAGCGCATCGGCCACTGTGGTCTTGGCAACCTTGGCGAAGTGCTGGCCCTCGATCTTCAAGGCCTCGTCGCGCGATTTGGGCGCGGCCTTCTGGATCGCCTTGACCGCCTCGACCGGCGCCGGGTAATGCTTGCCCGCCTGGCTGGCGACATAGGCCTTGGCGGTTTCGAAAGCCATCATGCCCTCGACCATGTCGAGCTTGAGCGGGCCGGTCTTCTGGGCGCGGCGCGCCTTCCAGTCCAGCTTGCCGTCGATCGCAAGCCCGAGCAGCTTGAGCGCCGCGTCCTTGAGCTTCTCCGGCGGCACTACGGCGTCCACCGCGTGTACCTTGAGCGCGGTCTCCGGCTTCTGCTGGCCGCCGCCGGCGATCCACTCGATGGCGTTGTCGGCGCCGATCAGGCGCGGCAGACGCACCGTGCCGCCGAAGCCCGGGAAGATGCCCAGCTTGACCTCGGGCAGGCCGACCTGGGCCTTGCTCGACATCACGCGGTAGTCCGTCGCCAGGCACATCTCGAAGCCGCCGCCCAGCGCGATGCCATTGATGGCGGTGCAGGACGGAAACGGCAGGTCCTCGATCGCGCTGAACACCTTGTTGGCCTCGTAGGCCCAGCTGGCGATCTCCTCCTCCGAGCGCTGGAAGTTCTGGCCGAACTCGGTGATGTCGGCGCCGACGATGAAGCCATCCTTGGCCGAGGTCACCAAGAGGCCCTTCACACCCTGGGCCTTGGCCAGCGCCTGGCCGGCCTCGCGCAGCTCGTTGACGGTGCGCAAGTCGAACTTGTTGATGGCGTCCTTTTCGCGGTCGAAGCACAGCTCGGCGATGCCGCCGTCGAGCAGCTGGCAGCGGAGGGATTTGCCTGCGTAGATCATCGCAATGGGTCCTCGTTCGTTTATAAGTTCAGCAAAATCGGGGGGTTCAGCCGGCCGACCGCGGTGGCGCGCGGCGCGGGACAAGGGCCGTCAACCGGAGCCCGGCACTTTAACTGACTTCCCAGTCAGGCGCCATAGCCGCGAGCGGTCCGTGACGGCCCTGGCAAGGGCGCACGACACCGCCCGGTAAATGCGCAAAATTCCTTTGACAGCGCGCAAAACGCGGGCATACACTTCGGCCGAAATCGATAATGAGAAATCAAGCAAGGGGGAGTGACGCATGGCCAAGGCGAAGCGCCTGAAGAAGCTGACCACCAAGGTCGAGCGACTGCAGAACGCCTACGCCCAGGCCTTTGCCGAGACGAATGACGCGCTGACCCGGGGTATTCGCCGTCTGGCCGAGCACGAGCTCAAGTCCCTGCGCGCGCATTACGAATCCGCCTTGAACAGTCTTAGCGCTGCGCGCAGTTCTGGCAACGTTAAGGTTATGGCCCAGGCCCAGCTCGAGTTGCTCCGGGAAACGGTTGATCGTATCTTCCAGAGCGCCCGCGTCAGCCTGGATATCCTGTCTGACACACGTAAGGAACTCAGCAAAGTTATGGCCAAGACCAAAAAATCCAGCAAACTCAAGAAGCTCGTCGCTAAGGTTAAGAGCCGCGTGAAGAAGGCCGCCAGCCAAGCCAAGAAGAAGGGCAAGGCCGTACGCAGCAAGGCCAGGTCCACCGCGCGTAAAGTCCAGTCCAAGGGCAAGGCCACGGCGCGCAAGGCCAGATCCACCGCCAAGCGCACCGCCACGAAGGCCCGCAAGGCGGTCAAGACCGTACAGAAGAAAGCCACGGCAGCGGTGAAGCCGGTGGTGACCCAGGCCCAGTCCATCCAGAAGCCGATCGTCGCCGCGGTGGCCAAGCCGGTGCAGGCGGTCAGTGCCTTCGCCTCGCCGTTCGCACCCAAGCCGGCGGCCGAAAGCACACCGCAGCCGACCCCGCCGCCGAGCAACCCGTTCAAGACCGAGTAGGGCCGGTCTTCAGCCCCATACGAGGCCGCCTGCGGGCGGCCTTTTTTGTTGCGCCTCGCGCAGCCGTATCGCCGCGCCGGTCCAGCCCGAAGGGCGCCACTCAAGTTAACCTGTTCAATATCCTTGATTTCCGGCATTCTGCGCCGGTATGAGCCGTTTCGATCTCGAATATGGCACCCAGCTGTGCCGCCTGCTGAGCGATGCCACGCGCCTGCGCCTGCTGTTGCTACTGGAGTCGTTCGAGCTGACGGTGGCCGAACTGACCGAGCTGACCGGTCTGGCCCAGAGCCGGGTCTCGACCCATCTCGGCAAGCTGCGCGAGCTGAACCTAGTGCGCGACAAACGCGTCGGCGCCAGCGCCTTTTATTCCGCCAATCTGCGCGCGCAGCCCGCCGGCACCCGCCAGCTGCTGGAAGGCCTGTTGCGCAGCCTCGACGACCACCAGATCCGGCACGACCGCGAGCGCGCGCAGCAGCTGGTCGAGGCGCGCAGCCATCAGCAGACCTGGGCGGAATCGGTCGCCGGGCGCATGGAACGGCATTACTCGCCCGGTCGCACCTGGGAAGCCACGGCGCGGGCGCTGATCGGCCTGACGCGTCTGGGGCGTGTGCTGGACATCGGCTCGGGCGACGGCGTGCTGGCGGAGCTGCTGGCGGGACAGGCCGAGCATGTGGACTGTCTGGATGCGAGCGCCGCCGTGGTCGAGGCCGGCCAGCGGCGGCTGGCGCGCTTCAGCAACGTGACCTTCCATCGCGGCGACATGCATCAGCTGCCCTTCCCCGCACGGGGCTTCGACCAGGCCTTCCTCATGCATGTGTTGACCTATACCCAGCAGCCGCAGCAGGTACTGGCCGAGGCCGCACGCGTGCTCAAACCGGGCGGCCAGCTGGTCGGTGCCACCCTCAAGCGGCACGGCCACAAGGAAACCGTGGCCACCTACAACCACGTCAACCTGGGCTACACGGAGCCCCGGCTGCGCAGTCTGCTGCAGGAGGCCGGCTTCCGGGTCGAACGCTGCGCGGTGACCAGCCGCGAGCCGCGGCCACCCTACTTCGAGGTCATCACCCTGCTGGCCACCCGGCTCGGCTGAGCGGCCGCATGCGACGCAAGACCAAGATTCTGGCTGCTCTGCTCTGGCTGGCGCTGCTCGGTGCCAGCTTCGCCTGGGCCGGCAGCCAGGGGTATGGGGTGCTGGATCTGGCACGGGCCCTACACGCGCATATCGCCGGACACAGCTATGCGCCGATGGTCTATATCCTCATCTATGCGCTGCGCCCGCTGATTTTCTTCCCCGCGATGTGGCTGACCTTGCTCGGCGGCAGCGTGTTCGGCTTCTGGCCGGCGCTGTTTTACACCGTCATCGGCCAGAATCTGTCGGCACAGCTGGCCTATGGCCTGGGCCGCCTGCTGGTCAACGGTCAGACGGCCGGCGGTACGGCGCGCGGCCTGCTGGCGCGCTGGCGCGCGCTGCTGGACGAGCAGGCCTTCAGCACGGTACTGATCCTGCGCGTCGTCTACTCCCCCTACGAGCTGGTCAGCTACGGCTGCGGCCTGCTGCGCGTGCCTTGGATGCCTTATACGCTGGCCACGCTGCTCGGGACGATGCCCAGCCTGCTGACCTTCGTCAGCTTTGGCGCATCGCTGGACTTTGCGGAACTCGGCCAGGGCGTGCGGCAGCCCTCGTTGCTGGAATTGCTGGATGCGCGCCAACTGCTGATTTCAGGCGGATTGCTGGCCTTCAGTCTGCTGGTGGCCTGGGCCGTGGGCCGGCGCCACCGGCAGCACGTCATCACCGGCAGCGCGTAGCCCAGCGCCATGCTGTTTTGCTAATCTGCGGCCATGAATCCGAGCACCCTCGAGATCGTCGGCACGGTACTGTTCGTGCTGGCGATCATCCACACCTTCTCCACCAAATTCTTCGAGCACCTCGCGCATACGCGCCCGAATCACGCCGGCGTCTTCCATCTGCTCGGCGAGGTGGAGGCGGTGTTCGGCGTGTGGGCCATGGTGCTGATCGTGTTCATGCTCGTCACCAGCGGCAAGACCGCCGCGACCGAGTATCTGGACAGCCGCAACTATACCGAACCGATGTTCGTGTTCGCGATCATGGTGATCGCCGGCAGCAAGCCGGTGCTGCAGTTTGCCATGCAGTGCGTGCACGGCCTGGCGCGGCTGCTGCCGCTGCCGTCCACGACCGCGTTCTACTTCGTCGCGCTGTCCTTCGTGCCGCTGCTCGGTTCGTTCATCACCGAGCCGGCGGCGATGACGCTGGCCGCGCTGATCCTGCGCGACCGTTATTACTCGCAACCGATATCCACGCGCCTGCAGTACGGCACGCTGGGCGCACTGTTCGTCAATGTCTCCATCGGCGGCACGCTGACCCCCTTTGCCGCGCCGCCGGTGCTGATGGTGGCCGGCACCTGGGGCTGGGACTTCAGCTACATGATCACCACCTTCGGCTGGAAAGCTGCGCTGGCGGTGCTGGTGAACGCCTTTGCCGTGACTTTCCTGTTCCGGCGTGAGCTGTCCACCCTCAAACCGGCTGCCGGTGGCGGTGTCGAGCCGGTGCCTTACTGGGTCGTGGCCATCCACCTGAGCTTCCTGGCCACCGTGGTGGTCTTCGCGCATCATCCGGCGGTGTTCATGGGTCTGCTGCTGTTCTTCCTCGGTTTCGCTCATGCCTACGAACGCTATCAGGACCGCCTGATCCTGCGCGAGGGCCTGATGGTGGCCTTCTTCCTGGCCGGGCTCGTGGTGCTGGGCGGTCAGCAGAAGTGGTGGCTGCAGGAGCTTCTCTCTGGTATGAACCCGACCGTTCTGTACTACGGCGCCACCGCACTGACCGCGGTCACGGACAATGCGGCGCTGACCTACCTCGGTTCGCTGGTCGAAGGCGTGAGCGAAGAGTTCAAGTACTCGCTGGTGGCCGGCGCCGTCACCGGCGGCGGCCTGACCGTGATTGCCAATGCGCCCAACCCGGCGGGCTTCGCCATCCTGCGCGGACGCTTCGAGGACGAAGCCATCAATCCGCTGGGCCTGCTGGTGGCGGCCACCCCACCCACCCTGGTCGCGGTTCTCGCCTTCCAGCTGTTATAGCGCCTCGCGCCAACAGGCCCGCGCCTGGCGGCGGGGACCCTCGGCAGGCAAAACCCGGCCTAGGCTTCCTCGGCGGGCCAGAGACAGGCGTCCTTGCTCTCCCTGGCGATGGTCTGCAGACGTCGCGCATGTGCGCTGCGCTCCTCGGCCGTCGCCCGGATCACCAGCGGCCGCGCGCTGGCCAGCAGGCGCTGCAGGTCGCCGCGCAGCGCCGGCGCGGCTTCCGCCTCGGGCTCGAGCGCGATGCTGGTCTGGCCGCCGGTCATGGCCAGATAAACCTCGGCCAGCAGCTGCGCGTCCAGCAGCGCACCGTGGTACTCGCGGCGCGTGTTGTCTACCTGATAGCGCTTGCACAGCGCGTCCAGGCTGTTCTTCTGGCCCGGGTGCAGGCGCCGCGCCATGGCCAGCGTGTCGGTGTAAGTGCAGATGTCCTGCACGCGCGGTGCGCCGACGCGCACCAGTTCGGCGTTGAGGAAGCCGATGTCGAATTCGGCGTTGTGGATGATGAGCTCCGCGCCGCGCAGGTATTCCACCAGCTCGACGGCGATGTCCGCAAAGCGCGGCTTGTCGGCCAGCATGGCGTTGCTGATGCCGTGCACGGCCTCGGCGCCGGCCTCGATCTCGCGCTCCGGGTTGAGATAGCGGTGAAAGTCGCGACGGGACGGGCGTCGGTTGACCAGCTCGACGCAGCCGATCTCGATGATCCTGTGTCCCTGCGCCGGCTCCAGGCCGGTGGTTTCGGTGTCGAGGACGATCTGGCGCATGGTATTCAAGGCTGGACAGGATAACAGGATAAACAAGACTCACAGGCTGCAAGAAACTTTTTTACAACAAGAATCTCTTCACCCTGTTAATCCTGCGAATCCTGTTCATCCTGTCCCTTCTTCAGCATTTCATCAATCGCTTCGTTGGCCAAGCGGTCGGCCGCCTCGTTGCCGTCATGTCCGCTGTGGCCCCGGACCCAGTGCCATTTCACCTCGTGGCGTGCCACCACCGTCTCCAGGCGTTGCCAGAGATCGGCGTTCTTGACCGGCTTGCGGTCCGCGGTTTTCCAGCCGTTGCGCTTCCAGCGCGCCAGCCAGACGGTGATGCCCTGGCGCAGATATTCGGAATCGGTCACCAGTTCCACACGACAGGGTTCGGTGAGCGCCTCCAGCGCCATGATGGCCGCCGTCAGCTCCATGCGGTTGTTGGTGGTCAGACGCTCGCCGCCCTTGAGCGCCTTGTCGCGACCGTTGCAGTGCAGCAGTGCGCCCCAGCCGCCCGGGCCGGGGTTACCGCGACAAGCACCGTCGGTGTGTATGACCACCTGTTTCATTCGGATAGGGTCAGCGCACACGATGCACGCGCGCCTCGGGTATCGCGCTCGGCGTCACCACGGCCGGCCGCGGCCAGCGCAACCGCACCGGCGTCAGCGGCACCACGCGTTTGCGTGCCTGGATCTGATAGGCCTGGCTCAGCAGGCTGAGTAGCCGCCGCAATGGCTCCGGCCCGCGCGTATGCTGCAGGCGCGGGAAATGCAGACCGAAACAGCGCACCTCGACCACCTCGAAATCCAGCAGCTCCAGCCAGTCGCGCACCCGGTTGAGCGTGTAGAAACGGCGTTCGAGCGGGTAACGCGGCTGGGTCCAGTGCAGACGCTGGCCGGTGGCCCACAGCCCCCAGGGATTGAACCCGCACACGATCACCTGGCCGTGCGCACACAGGACGCGATCCACCTCGCGCAGCAGCCGGTGCGGCGAGGGTACACGCTCCAGGCTGTGCGGCATGAGCACGGCATCCACGCTGCGACTGGCGATCGGCAGACTGCGGCCGTCGCAGCGCAGATGTACGCCCTGCTCTGGGCCTACGCCCACCACCCAGTGCTGCAGCATGGGGCTGGCCTGGTACAGAGAGTCGTCCAGCCCCCAACGCCCGATCTGCAGCAGGCGATGGCCCACCAGTCCGGGCAAGGCGGCGCTGATCTGGCTGCGCTCCAATGCTACGAAGTGCGCGCCGCCTGCGGAATTCAGCCATTCCGCGAGACGCTCGGACTCGGACCGCAGTGCCGGGCTCATGGCATGCATCCTGCGTCAGACCCGGACGGCATGGCGCATTGACGCTGTCCGAGGGGGGGTGTCATCATGCCGGCTCATGTTTTCCGTCTCGGCGATTCCAGCCCTAAAAGACAATTATATCTGGGCCCTGCGACGAGACGACCGCCACGAGGCCGTGGTGGTGGATCCGGGCGACGCACAGCCCGTGCTGCACTGGTTGGACACGCAGGGGCTGACACTGGGGGCCATTCTGGTGACGCATCATCATTGGGATCATACCCAGGGTATCCACGGCCTGCGCCAGCGCTGGCCGGTGCCGGTCTATGGCCCGGCGCACGAGCGTCAGCCGATCACCGCGCTGTCGCACCCGCTGGAAGAGGGCCAGCGTGTGCGTGTGGACTGTCTGCAGGCCGATTTTGAGGTCATCGCCATCCCCGGCCACACCCTCGGCCACATCGCGTTGCACGGTGAAGGGGCCCTGTTCTGCGGCGACACGCTGTTCAGCGCCGGCTGCGGGCGGCTGTTCGAGGGCACAGCCGAGATGATGCACCGCTCGCTGCAGCGTCTGGCGTGCCTGCCGGAGCATACGCGGGTTTATTGCGGCCACGAGTACACCGAGGCCAACCTGGTCTTCGCCCTCACCGTAGAACCGGGCAACGCCGACGCGCACACGCATCTCGCGGAAGTCCGCCGCGTCCGTGCGCACGCACAGCCCAGCCTGCCCTCCACCATCGGCCGCGAGCACCGCATCAACCCCTTCCTGCGCTGCGCCCTGCCAGCGGTGGCGCAGGCGGCGAGCCGCCACGCTGGGCGTACCCTGAGCGGTGACATCGAGGTCTTCGCCGCGCTGCGCGCCTGGAAAGACCAGTTTAACCTCGCCAGCGCCGCGGTCTGAGCATGCGCGGCCTGTATCCAGCCCGGGGGATCGTTGCGCTGTCCGCGCTGGCCCTGCTCGGCTGTTCCGGCGTCAGCACGGGCCCCCGCATCCCGGCCACCGGGACTCTGGAGGTGGTGGAAACCCCGGCCGACAACTACGCGCTCAGCCCGCCGCCGGAGCTGATCCTGCCGCGCGACGAGCCGCTGACCGGCGCGCCCTTTGCGGAAGGGCCACCGGTGGCGCTGTCGCAGCCGCCCGCGGCCGGCGACCTGTGGGCACGGCTGCGCGGTGGTTTGAGCCTACCCCGCGACCGCCTCGAAGTGCGGGATACCGCGCGCCGCATGGCAGCGGGACGCAACCACCTCGACGCCACGCTGGAGCGCGGCCAGCTGTACCTGTGGCATGTGGTCCGGGAGGTCGAGGCGCGCGGCATGCCAGTCGAGATCGCGCTGCTGCCCGCGATCGAGAGCGCCTACGATCCCTATGCCTATTCGCCCAGCCATGCCGTCGGGCTGTGGCAGTTCCTGCCCGGCACCGCCGAGCGCTTCGGCCTGCGCCGCAACTGGTGGTACGACGGACGCCGCGACGTGACCGAATCCACACGCGCTGCGCTGGATTACCTGGAATACCTGCATGGCATGTTCGGCGACTGGCTGCTGGCGCTGGCCGCTTACAACAGCGGCGAGGGCCGCGTCCAGCAGGCCTTGCAGAACAACCGTGCTCGCGGTCTGCCGGAGGATTTCTGGTCGATATCCTTGCCGACCGAGACCCGCGGCTACGTCCCACGCCTGCTGGCGCTGGCCGAACTGCTCGACCGGCCGGAGCACTATGGGTACACGCTGCCCCCGATGACCGACGAACCGCGCTTCGAGATGGTCGATCTGCCCGGACAGGTGGAGCTCGAACGCGTGGCCGGGCTGATCGACCTGGATCCAAAGGACCTGTATCGCCTGAACCCCGGCTACGGCCGCTGGGCCACCGACCCACAGGGGCCTCATCGGCTTCTGGTGCCACAGGGTAGGGGCGAGCGCCTGCGCCAGGCGCTGGCGACACTACCCCCCGACAGCCTGGTCAGCTGGCACCAGTACGTCACCCAGGAGGGCGACAGCCTGTCCTCCATCGCGCGCCGTTACGGCGTGCAAACCGCGCTGCTGCAGGAAGTGAACAATCTCTCCGGGCAGGTCGTGATGGCCGGCACCACGCTGCGCATTCCGCGCGCGCCGGCGCACGAGCTGCCGGTGCCAGAACTGGCCTCCCGCAGGACGGCGCCGGCCAGCATCACTTACGTTATCCGTCCGGGTGATTCACTGTGGCGCATCGCACAGCAGCATGGGGTACGGGTGACCGATCTGGTGCGCTGGAACAATCTGTCGCCTTCCGCTACCCTGCAGCCCGGGCGCACGCTGGTCATTCGCAGCGGCCCCAGAACCACCGATACCTGAACCACTCGCTGCGGAGCACTGCACGCATGGGATTCATGAACGGCAAGCGCGCGCTCGTCACCGGCGTCGCCAGTAACCGCTCCATCGCCTACGGCATCGCCCAGGCCATGCACCGTGAGGGCGCCGAGCTGGCCTTCACCTACCAGGGCGACAAACTCAAGCCGCGCGTCGAGGAATTCGCGGCCGGCATGGGCTCGTCGATCGTGCTGCCCTGCGACGTCGCCGAGGACGCTCAGATCGAGGCATTGTTCACGGCGCTGCGCACCCACTGGGACGGCTTCGACGTGCTGGTGCACTCGATCGGCTATGCGCCGCGCGAGCAGTTGCAGGGCGGCTTCCTGGAAAGCGTCACGCGCGAGGGCTTCCGCATCGCCCACGACATCAGTGCCTACAGCTTCGCGGCCCTGGCCAAGGCCGCGCTGCCCATGCTGCGCGCGAACGCCGCGCTGCTGACCCTGACCTACCTCGGCGCCGAGAAGGCCATCCCGATGTACAACGTCATGGGCCCAGCCAAGGCCAGCCTCGAGGCCAGCGTGCGCTTCATGGCCTACGACCTGGGACCGAAGGCTATCCGTGTCAATGCCATCTCGGCCGGGCCGATCAAGACCCTGGCGGCAGCCGGCATCAAGGGCTTCCGCAGCATGCTGTCGAGCGCCGAGCAGGTCGCACCGCTCAAGCGCAACGTCACCATCGAGGAAGTCGGCAACGCCGCCGCCTTCCTGTGCTCGGACCTGGCCTCCGGCATCACCGGCGAGATCCTGTACGTGGATGCCGGCTACAACATCATGGGCATGGCGGCGCTGGAGCAGCCAACGGGCGGCAGCGCGGAGGGCTGATTTCACAACCGGGCAAGGCGCCGATACGGCGGCTTGGCGCAGCGAAATCAAGCGCAGCCGAACTGGGTGAGCGCGGGGACCTTTGGCGCTTGCCAGTGGCAAGCGCCACCGCGCGAACGCCTGGGGTTGGGGCCCAGGCCGGGGCGCGTAGCGCGCCGCGCAGCGCGAGACGAGACAGTGAGTCGGGGCGCTCGCGGACTGACTCAATGTCAGCCCGCGCCACGACGAACAGGCGAACCAAGCGGCGGTGAGGCGAGCCATTCGCGAAGCGAAGCCGGCGTTTGGCGGCGACTGGTTTAAAGGCGTCTTTAACTGACTGGCTTCGCAAGAATTCCCGCCTCGCCTTCCAACCGCCCCACCACCACCGCCGCGCAGCCGTCGCCGAGGACGTTGACCGCGGTGCGACACATGTCCAGCAACCGGTCCACCGCCAGGATCAGGCCGACGCCCTCCAGCGGCAACCCGACCGCCGTCAGGATCACGCCGATCGCCACCAGGCTGGCCGAAGGGATGCCGGCCATGCCGAAGCCCGTCAGCAGCGCGATCATCACCACCACGAACTGCCCGGCCAGGCCCAGTTCCAGCCCGTAGGCCTGGGCGATGAACAGGGCCGCGGCGCACTCGTACAGGGCCGTGCCGTCGGTGTTGACGTTGGCACCGATCGGCAGCACGAAGCCGGTGACGCGCTTGGATACCCCGGCACGGCGCTCGACGCAGTCGATCGTCACCGGCAGCGTCGCCGCCGACGAACTGGTCGAGAACGCGGTCAGCAACGCCGGGCTCATGGCGCGGTAGTGCTGCAGTGGTGACACGCGCGCCACCAGCCGCAGCACCAGCGGCAGCGTCACCAGCGCGTGCGCCAGCAAACCCAGCAGCACGGCGGCGAAGAACAGCGCCAGCGGCCGCAGGGCCTCCCAGCCGGTGCGCGCCACCACGGCCGCCACCAGCGCGAATACCCCGACCGGCGCAAAACGCATCACCAGCCGCGTGATCCGGCTCATCACCTCGTAGGCGCCCTGCCAGAAGCGCCGCTGGCTCCCGGCCAAGTCCTCCGGCAGGCGGTTGACGAAGAACCCGAACAGCAGGCTGAAGACGATCAGTCCGACGATATTGCCTTCGCTGGCGGCGGCAATCAGGTTGGGCGGGAACAGCTGCTGCAGCACACCGAGCATGTCGCCCGCGTCATAGCCCTGCAGGCGCTGCAACAGCTGCCCGGTATCTTCCGCCAGCCCCAGCCGCGGGCCGGCCGGCGCCCCGTCGACGATGCCGGGCCTGAGCCAGTTCACCATCAGCAGGCCGGTCAGGATGGCCAGCAGGCCGGTGCCGGCGTAATAGGCGAGCGTGCGCAGCCCGATGCGCCCCAGGTGCCGGGCGCCGCTGCTCCCGGACAGGCCATTGATGATGGCGCACACCACCAGCGGCACGATCAGCATGAACAGGGCGTTGAGAAACAGCCGCCCGACGAAGTCGAATGCCGGCAGCCAAGAGCCGCCGGGGCCGCTGGCCGCGCCGGCGGCAACCGCCAGGGCGAGCGCGATGAGAATCTGCCAGTGCATCTTCATCGCGTCGCGCCTGTTCAGGACTAAAGCTGACTCTCGTTGATCTTGACCTTGATGTCCTGTTCCAGGGCGCGCTTGAAGGCAGCGAACTCGCTACCGGCCAGCCGCCCGCTGAGCGCCTGGACCTGCGCTTCGCGGTCCTCGGCGTTCATGGTGGCCACATTGCCGTCCTGCACCGCCGTCAGCACTAGCACCGCATAGCCGCCATCGGGCAGCGCGATGCCACTGTAGCTGGCCTGTCCGGCCGCCGGCCGCGGCATCCGGAACAGCTCGGCCTGCGCGGCGGGCGGCAGGTTGGCGTCACGCCGGCCCACGAAGCCCAGCGCACGCGGCGCTAGGCCCACGGCCGACGCTACCTCCGCCAGCGGGCGGCCCTGGCGTAGCGCCGCCAGGGCCTTCTCGCCTTCGGCCTGGGCGCGGGCGCGGGCGCTCTCCTGGCGCAACTGCTCGGCGATCTCGCCGCGTACCTCGGCCAGCGGGCGCTGGCGCGCCGGTTCGTATGTCGCGACCCGCAGCACGATGAGCCGGTTGGCGCCGGCCTTCACCGGTGCGCTGTTCACCTTGTCTTTCAGCACGGCGTCGGAGAAGGCAGTCTCGATGACCTCGGGCACGGCGCCGATGCCAGGCCCGCCGTTGCGCGTCAGCCAGTCGCTCGACTGGACCGGCAGCCCGAGCGCCTGGGCCACGGGCTGGAGGGAATCGGGATGCTCGAACGACAGCTCATCCAGTTTCTCGGCCATCTGCCGGTAGCGCTCGTCGATCTCGCGCTCGCGGTACAGTGCCAGCACTTCCGCGCGCACCGCCGGGTCGGTGAAGGGCTTGACCTGCTCCGGCTCGATGCGCTCGGCGCGGATTAGGTGCCAGCCGAAGGCCGTTCGCACCGGCGCGCTGGTCTCACCTGGCTTGAGCCCGAACAGGGCTTGCTCGAAGGCCGGGTCGAGCGTGCCGCGCGTGACCGGATCGAGCAGTCCTCCGCGCGCCTTGGAACCGGGATCGTCGGAATGCTGTTGCGCCAGCGCGGCGAAATCCGCGCCTTTGTCCAATTGCGCCCGCAGCGCCTCGGCTTTTTCCCGGGCCTGGGCATCGCTGGTCTGCTCGTTCACCTGCACCAGGATATGGCGCGCCTGGCGCTGCTCGGGGCGCGAGAAGCGCGAGGCTTTCTCGGCTTCGTACAAGGCGCGCAGCAGTTCCGTCTCGGGCGCGCCGGCCGGCGCCAGTTTACTGCGATCCAGCTCAAGGTAGTCGACGCGCAACCGCTCGGGTGTCATGTAGGCGGCCTTGTCGCGCTCGTAGCGCGCGGCGACCGCGGCCTCATCGGCGCTGGTTGCGCCGAGATAGCGTGTCACGTCGAAGACCAGCAGCGTGGCCTCGCGCTGCTGGCGCTCGAGCCGCCACAGGGTTTCCACGTCCTTGGCGGTGACGATCGCGCTCTCCAGCAGGCCCGAGCGCATCTGCTCGACCTGCAGCGAGCTGCGCACGTCGTTCTCGAAGGCGCTGGCCCGCAACCCCTCGCGCGCCAGCGCCGCACGGTAGGCCTCCGGCGAAAAGCTGCCGTCCACCTGGAAGGCCGGGATACTCTTGATGTACTCCAGTACCTGGGTGTCGCTGACGCTGTAGCGCTGGCTGGCAACGTACTGCTCCAGCAACGCGGCCTGCACCAGCTCATCCAGCACCCCGCGGCGGAACGCCGCCGGGTCGATCATGTCATGGCGGAAGTTCTCCCCGAGCAATGCCTGCAGGCGCTGGTAGCGCTGGTCGTAGGCGCGCTGCAGCTCGGCGCGGGTGATTTCCACCCCGCCGACCTCGGCCAGCTTCGGGTTCGGTGGCGTGGTGAAGTAGCTCTCGATGCCCCATAGCGAGAACCCCACGATCAACAGGCCGATGACGACCCAGGCGATGGGCCCGGTGGCGCGTTCGCGTATGTTCTGCAGCATGCGGTTCCCCGGAAACAAAAAAGCGGCGCCCCGTGAAAGGCGCCGCGTTCCAGTCTAATGCAAATATGGCGGAGCGGACGGGACTCGAACCCGCGACCCCCGGCGTGACAGGCCGGTATTCTAACCGACTGAACTACCGCTCCGCAGTCTGGTGGGTGCTGACGGGATCGAACCGCCGACATTCGCCTTGTAAGGGCGACGCTCTACCAGCTGAGCTAAGCACCCTCTCCATGCGCTTGCGCAGCCAGGCGCAGGCACCCGTGACCGCACTCACTCAATGAATCGCGCAGCGCTTGAAAAGGCGGGGTAGTTTACTGCGCCCGCCATGCCTTGCCAAGCACGCGGCGGATGCTCAGTGTGGGCGTGCACTGCCCGGCCCCTCGTCCGGCTGCGTGGCTGGTTCGACCACCACCGGCACGGCGGTGGTGCGTGGCTCGGGCAGGCGCTGCAACGCGAGCTCCAGAACCTCGTCGATACGCTTGACCGGCTTGATCTCGAGCTTGCTCTTGATCTTGTCCGGGATCTCGGCCAGGTCCTTCACGTTCTCGTCCGGGATCAGCACGGTGTGGATGCCACCGCGGTGCGCCGCCAGCAGTTTCTCCTTGAGTCCGCCGATCGGCAGCACGTCGCCACGCAGCGTGATCTCGCCGGTCATGGCCACATCGGCACGCACCGGGATCTCGGTCAGCGCCGAGACCAGTGCAGTGCACATGCCGATGCCGGCCGAGGGACCGTCCTTGGGCGTGGCGCCCTCGGGCACGTGCACGTGGATATCGGTCTTCTGCGAAAAATCGGGGTCGATGCCGAGCTTCTGCGCACGGCTGCGCACCACGGTCAGCGCCGCCTGGATGGACTCGCGCATGACGTCGCCCAGGCTGCCGGTGTGGATCAGCTTGCCCTTGCCCGTCACCACCGCGGTCTCGATGGTCAACAGCTCGCCGCCGACCTCGGTCCAGGCCAGCCCGGTGACGCGGCCGACCTGGTCCTTCTCCTCGGCGCGGCCATAGCGAAACTTGGGCACGCCCAGATATTTCTCCAGGCTGCGCTGGGTCACGTGCACGGTCTTGTCGACCGGCTTCTTGACCAGCTCCTTGACCACTTTGCGGCAGATCTTGCTGATGTCGCGCTCCAGCGCGCGCACCCCGGCCTCGCGCGTGTAGTGGCGGATGATGTCGCGGATGGCGGCTTCGGACACGGTCAGTTCGCCCTTGCGCAGACCGTTGTCCTCCATCTTCTTGGGCAGCAAGTACTGCTCGGCGATGTGTACTTTCTCGTCCTCGGTGTAGCCGGGCAGCCGGATCACTTCCATGCGGTCGAGCAGCGGCGGCGGGATGTTCAGTGTATTGGCGGTGCAGACGAACATCACGTCCGACAGGTCGAAATCGACCTCCAGGTAATGGTCGTTGAAGCTGAAGTTCTGCTCCGGGTCCAGCACCTCGAGCATGGCCGAGGCCGGGTCGCCGCGGAAGTCGCTCGACATCTTGTCGATTTCGTCGAGCAGGAACAGCGGGTTGCGCACGCCGACCTTGTGCATGTTCTGCAGGATCTTGCCTGGCATCGAGCCGATATAGGTGCGGCGATGGCCGCGGATCTCGGCCTCGTCACGCACGCCGCCCAGGCTCATGCGCACGTACTTGCGGTTGACCGCGCGTGCGATCGAACGTCCCAGGGAAGTCTTGCCGACACCGGGCGGGCCAACCAGACACAGGATCGGCCCTTTCACCTTCTTGGCCCGCTGCTGCACCGCCAGATATTCGACGATGCGCTCCTTGACCTGCTCGAGCCCGTAGTGATCTTCGTCCAGCACCTTCTCGGCTTGTTCGAGGTCGATCTGGCTCTTGGTCCGCTTCTTCCACGGCATGCCGATCAGCCAGTCCAGATAGTTGCGCACGACGGTGGCTTCGGCCGACATAGGCGACATCATCTTGAGCTTGTTCAGCTCGGCATTGGCCTTGGCCCGGACCTCCTTGGGCATGCCGGCTTTCTCGATTTTCTTGCCCAGCTCCTCGAGCTCGTTGGGGCCGTCCTCCATCTCGCCCAGTTCCTTCTGGATGGCCTTCATCTGCTCGTTGAGGTAGTACTCGCGCTGGCTCTTCTCCATCTGCTGCTTGACGCGACCGCGGATTTTCTTCTCGATCTGCAGCACCTCGATCTCGCCCTCGATCAGCGCCAGTACGTGCTCGAGCCGTTCCTTGACGTCCTCCAGCTCCAGCACCTGCTGCTTCTGGTCGAGGCGCAACGCCAAGTGCGCGGCGATGGTGTCGGCCAACCGCCCGGGCGAGTCCATGCTGGCCAGCGACGGCAACAGCTCGGCCGGGATCTTCTTGTTCATCTTGATGTATTGCTCGAACAGGGACAGCGTCGACCGCATCAGCGCGTCCAGCTCCGGGTCGCCGCCGCGTTCATCCTGCGCCAGCGGCGCGCACTCGGCCAGCAGGCAGCCGTTCTGTTCGGCGAGATTCAGGATGCGCGCGCGCTGCGCGCCCTCGACCAGTACCTTGACCGTCCCATCCGGCAGCTTCAGCAGCTGCAGGATGCTCGACAGGGTCCCGACCTCGTGCAGGTCCTTCTGCGCCGGATCATCCACCTCGGCGGTTTTCTGGGCGACCAGCAGGATCTGCTTGTCGCTCTGCATCGCCAGTTCCAGGGCCTTGATGGACTTCGGCCGCCCCACGAACAGCGGGATGGCCATGTGCGGGTACACCACGACGTCGCGCAGCGGGAGAACGGGAGCATGGAGTTCATTGGGTGCCGGCATGGCGCAACCTCGCTGGGATCAGGACGCAATCGCCGCGCGACCGCAGTCTGTCATGTGGTGGCGTCCATGCCCGCTTTCAAGTCTGCAAGGCTTACATTATAAGCCCTGCTGCGGCGGCAGCTTGACCCCGGCCGGCGCAGCAGCAAAAAGGCCCGCCGGCGGATCACCGCGGGCGGGCCCCGGCTACCACTCGCAGCGCTCAGGCCGTGCCGACCCGCGGCAGCGCCTCGCGCTCGTGGGCATAGACGATGTACGGGC